>NZ_JAUYTS010000043.1 GCF_030695085.1 Falsiroseomonas sp.
GGGCGCGGGCGGCGGCGCGGCGGGTCAGCCGCACGGCTTGGCAGGGCGGCAGGGTGAAGGGCTTGGGTGCCAGCACCAGGGCCGGCGCCAGCAGCGGCCGCCAGCCCCGTGCCGACAGCCGCGCGGCGGTCTCGGCCCCGCCCGGCTCCGGGCGCGTCACCAGAACCGTGGGAGCCTCCGCCGCCAACTGGCGATCAGGCGAACAGATCGGCGGGGCTGTCCCGGCGCAGGCTGTCGCCCAACTCCCGCCCGAGGGCCACCGCCTGCGCCACCTCCCCCATCGCGCTGCGCTTCAGCAGGAAGGACCCATCGGCGCGGGCCACCAGGCCGGTCAGGTGCAGGCGGCCATCGCTCAGCAGCCTTGCATGGCCGCCGATCGGTGTGCGGCAGGAGCCATCGAGCGCCGCCAGCAGGGCGCGCTCCGCCTGGCTGACCGCCGCCGCCTCCCGGTCCTCGATGGCGGAGAGCAGTTCGAGCAATTCCAGGTCATCCGCCCGCACCGTGACGCCGACGATGCCCTGGCCGGCGGCCGGCACCATCGCATCCGGGTCGATCACGACGGAGGCGCGGTCCTCCATCCCCAGCCGGCGCAGCCCGGCCAATGCCAGCAGCGTCGCGGCCGGGCCGCCCTCGGCCGCCAGCTTGGCAAGGCGGGTCTGCACATTGCCGCGGATCATCTCGATCCTGAGGTCCGGCCTGGCGTGCAGAATCTGGGCCTGGCGGCGGACGGAGGCGGTGCCGATGACGGCGCCGGCGGGCAGCGCCGCGAAGGGGTCGGACGGGTCGGGCGCACCGCAGGACGGGCCGAGGATCAGCGCATCCCGCGCATCCTCCCGCCGCAGGGTGCAGGCCAGCACGATGCCGGGCGGCAGCTCCGTCTCCAGGTCCTTCAGGCTGTGGACGGCGAAATCGATACGGCCATCCAGCAGCGCCTCATGAATTTCCTTGGCGAACAGGCCCTTGCCGCCGATATCGGCCAGGCGCTTGTCCTGGATCCGGTCGCCGGAGGTGGCGATGGCGTGTTCCTCGAAGGCCTTGGCATCGCGCAGCACCGGGCAGAAGCGGGTGATGATCGACACGAAGTGCCGCGTCTGCCACAGGGCCAGCGGCGAGCCGCGGGTGCCGACGCGAAGCGGCAGGCTGCGGAAATGGGGCCGGATGGGGTTCGGCGCCTGACGGGCATGCGGCCCGTCATAGGGCTGGGCAGGATGTACGGCGGACATGCCGCCTATTAGGCCCCCCATGGCGCCGTTGAAAGTGGCGTCGATGAAAGATGCGGCCGATGGAAGGTGGCAGGATGATGGAACCGATGCGTGATTTGCGGGGCGACGAATTGGTACTCGGCCTCGAATCCTCCTGCGACGAAACCGCCGCCGCCATCCTGCGCGCCGATGGCACCATCCTGGCCGAAGCCGTGCTGTCGCAGCTTGCGGAACACACCCCCTATGGCGGCGTGGTGCCGGAGATCGCGGCGCGGTCGCACCTGGCGCATCTGCCGGGGCTGGTGCGGCGCGTGCTGGACCAGGCGGGCACCACCCCGGCCGGGCTGGCGGCGGTGGCGGCAACGGCAGGGCCGGGGCTGATCGGCGGGCTGATCGTCGGCGCCACGCTGGGCAAAGGCATCGCGATTGCCCAGGGCATCCCCTACCTCGCCATCAACCACCTGGAGGGCCACGCGCTGACGCCGCGGCTGCCGGGGGTGCATCCGGGTGGGCTGGCCTTCCCCTACCTGCTGCTGCTGCTGTCCGGCGGGCATTGCCAATGCGTGCTGGTGGAGGGGGTCGGCCGGCACCGCCGCCTGGGCACCACGCTGGATGACGCGGTGGGCGAGGCTTTTGATAAGTCCGCCAAGCTGCTGGGGCTGCCTTGGCCAGGTGGGCCGCATCTGGAGAGGCTGGCGGCCGAGGGCGATGCGAAGCGTTTCACCCTGCCGCGGCCGCTGCTCGGGCGGGCGGGCTGCGACTTCTCCTTCAGCGGGTTGAAGACGGCGGTGGCGAATATCGTCGCCAAGGGGCTGGATGCGCAGGGCCGCGCCGACCTCGCCGCCGGCTTCCAGGCCGCCGTCTCCGCCACCCTCGCCGACCGCGCGGCGCATGCGCTGGCGATGGCGCCGGGGGCGACGGCGCTGGTGGTCTCGGGCGGGGTCGCGGCCAATCAGGGGGTGCGGACCGCGCTGGCCGGGGTGGCGGCGCGCGCCGGGCTGCCCATGGTGGCGCCGCCGATCCGGCTGTGCACGGATAATGCGGTGATGATCGCCTGGGCGGGGATCGAGCGGCTGCGCGCGGGGCTGACGGAGGGGCTGGACCATGCGCCGCGGCCAAGGTGGCCCTTGGCGGAACTGGCCGCCTAGGAACCCGCCGGATGCCAGGGCGTTACTTTCCCCGCACACCCAACGGAGGATACCCCCCCATGACCATGATCCCCCGCCTCGCCGTCGCCCTGGTTCTCACCGCCGCCGTCGCCGCCTGCGGGCAGACGCCGGGCCAGCGCGCCGTCTCCGGCGGCCTGCTGGGCGCCGGCACCGGTGCCGCGGTTGGCTCGCTGTCGGGCAATGCCGGCACCGGCGCACTGATCGGTGGTGGCGTGGGCGCCGTGGGCGGCGCCGCGACCGCACCCCGCCGCTACTGACGCCACTGGTGCTGACGCCGCCGGGTTGCGCCGCCCCGGCGGCGGCGCTACCCGCTGCGGCGTGAATTACCGACACGCCTTCCACGCCGGCAACGCCTGCGACGTCGCCAAGCATGCGCTGCTGGTGGCGCTGATCCTGGCCTTGCGCGGCAAGGACAAGCCCTTCCGGGTGCTGGACACCCATGCCGGCCTCGGCAGCTATGTCCTGGCCTCCGCCGAGGCGGAGCGCACCGGTGAGTGGCGCCAGGGCATCGGCCGCGTCGCCGACATCACGGGGGGCCCGCTGGCGGACTACACCGCCATGGTCCGCGCCGCCGGCTTCCCGGACATCTACCCCGGCTCCCCCGACATCGCCCGCGCCCTGCTGCGGCCGGAGGACCGGCTTGTGCTGTGCGAATTGCACCCCGAGGACCACGCCACCCTCCGCGCCCGCTACAGCCGGGACCGGCAGGTGGCCGTGCATCTGCGCGATGCGTGGGAGGCGGTGGAGGCGCTGACCCCCTTCCCCGAACGCCGCGGCCTGGTGCTGATCGACCCGCCCTTCGAACAGCCCGGCGAGTTCGACCGCTGCGCCGCCGCCCTCGCCCGGCTGCGCCACCGGTTCCGCGCCGGGATCATCGCCTGCTGGTATCCCGTCAAGCACCGCGCCCCGGTCCGCGCCTTCCACACCGCGCTGCGCGATGCCGCGGTGCCGGATTGCATCACGGCGGAGCTGCTGCTGCGCGAACCCACGGACCCGACGCGCCTGAATGGCTGCGGCCTGCTGGTGGCCAACGCGCCGCACGGCTTCGCCGAACAGGCAGAGGCGATCCTGGCCGCGCTGCTGCCGCATCTCGCAGCCGGCGAGGCGGGTGCCGCCGTCTCGGTCCAGCGCATCACCCCGGAATAGGGACCCTGGCCATGCCGCGCCCCCGCCGCATCGCGATCCTCGGCGCTGGCGCCTGGGGCACGGCGCTCGCCCTGCAGGCGGCGCGGGCGGGCAATGCCGTGGCGCTGTGGACGCGCGATGCCGCCCGCGCCGCCGCCATAACCGAAGCGGGCGAGAATACGCGCTACCTGCCCGGCCAGCCGCTGCCGCCCGCCATCACCGTCACCACCGAGGCGGGTGCGGCGCTGGAGGGTGCCGCCTTCGCCCTGGTGGTGGTGCCGATCCAGCATCTGCGCGGCGTGGTCGCGGGCCTGCCACCGGGCGGCTGCCCGCTGGTGGTCTGCGCCAAGGGGGTGGAGCGTGGCACGCTATGCCTGCCGCTCGAGATCCTGGCGCAGCTCCGCCCGCAGGCGCATGCCGCCGTGCTCTCCGGCCCGAATTTCGCGCATGAGGTGGCGGCCGGCCTGCCCGCCGCCGCGGTGGTCGCCAGCCGCGACGGGGCGCTGCGCGGCCTGGCGGCGGACCTCCTCGGCACCTCGGGCTTCCGGCTCTATGGTGGCGACGACCCGATGGGGGTGCAGGTCGGCGGCGCCGCGAAGAACGTCATCGCGATCGCGGCCGGGGCGGTGATCGGCGCCGGGCTGGGGGAGAATGCGCGCGCCGCGCTGGTCACCCGCGGCCTGGCCGAGCTGTCCCGCCTGGCGGTGGCGCTGGGTGGGCGGGCGGAGACGGCGGCGGGGCTGTCCGGCCTCGGTGATCTGCTGCTGACCACGACCGGTCCGGGCAGCCGCAACACCTCGCTCGGCATGGCGCTGGCGCGCGGCACCTCGCTGCAGGACGTGCTGGCGAGCCGCGCCGGGGTGACGGAGGGGGTGGAGACGGCGCCCGCCTTGGTGGCGCGCGCCGCGGCGGCGGGGGTGGAATTGCCGGTCTGCGCCGCGGTGGCGGATCTGCTGGCCGGAAAGCTGACCATCGAGACGGCGATCGGACGCCTGCTGGCCCGCCCCCGCCGCGACGAGTGATCACCGATCCGTCCGCATGCGCCGGCGCGGTCACGATGCAGGGGATGGGTCAACGACCGGCCTATGGCCGGCCACTTCGCCTGACGTCCGGCCTATGGCCGGCCGCTTCGCCTGACGTCCGGCCTATGGCCGGCCGATGGACCGGTAGCTGAAGCCGGCCTCGCGCATCGTCTCCGGCTCATAGACGTTGCGCAGGTCCTCCAGCACCGTGCCGCGCATCGTCTTTTTCAAATTATGCGGCGACAGGGCGCGGAACTCGTTCCACTCCGTCAGCACCACCAGCGCATCGGCGCCGGCGGCCGCGTCCAGCGCGCCGGTGGCATAGACCACCGCCTCCGGCAGCATGCCCCTGGCATGGTCCATCGCCACCGGGTCATAGACCCGCACCGTGGCGCCGGCCTCCACCAGCTTCGGCACCACCACCAGCGACGGCGCATCGCGCATGTCGTCGGTCTCCGGCTTGAAGGCCAGGCCGAGCACCGCGATGGTCTTGCCCGCCACGCTGCCGCCGCAGGCCGCGATGATGCGGTCCGCCATCTGGCCCTTGCGGGCGTCGTTGATGGCAATCGTCGTCTCGATCAGGGTCAGCGGGCTGTTGAAGTCCCGCGCCGTGCGGGCCACCGCCAGGGTGTCCTTCGGGAAGCAGGACCCGCCATAGCCCGGGCCAGGGTGCAGGAACTTGCGGCCGATGCGGCCATCGAGGCCGACGCCACGCGCCACGTCATGCACATCCGCGCCGACCTTCTCACAGAGATCGGCGATCTCGTTGATGAAGGAGATCTTCATCGCCAGGAAGGCGTTGGCCGCGTATTTCGTCAGCTCCGCCGTCTCCAGCGAGGTGTTGACGATCGGCGTCTCCATCAGGAACAGCGGCCGGTAGATGCGGCGCAGCAATTCCCGCGCCCGATCCCCCACAGCGCCATCCTCGGTGCCGACCACCACGCGGTCCGGCCGCATGAAGTCGCCGATGGCGTTGCCCTCGCGCAGGAATTCCGGGTTGGAGGCGACCGCGATCTCGAGATCCGGGCGGATGCGGGTGACGATCTCCTTGATCTTGCGGCCGGTGCCGACAGGCACGGTGGATTTCGTCACCAGCACGATCGGCGTCTTGGCAGCGCGGGCCACCTGTTCGGCGGCGGCGAAGACGTAGGTGAGGTCCGCATGCCCATCGCCGCGGCGGGATGGGGTGCCGACGGCCAGGAAGACCGCATCCGCGCCCTCCATCGCCTTATCCAGGCTGGTGCCGAATTCCAGGCGGCCGTCGCGGACATTATCCGCCACCAGCGCATCCAGCCCCGGTTCATAGATCGGGATGCGGCCTTCCTTCAGCGCCGTGATCTTGCTCGGCTCGGCATCCACAACATGAACCTGCATGCCGAATTCGGCGAAGCAGGCGCCGGACACCAGGCCAACATATCCGGCCCCGATCATCGCAATCCGCACGTGCCACTCCGCTGGGTTGAAGAGCGGTGTCTAGCCCGCGGCACGGGGCGGATCAAACCACCTGCGGCACAGCATTGCGTGAGGTCGCAGCCCCGGCTCGTGCTGGACGCCGCCGCCGCCTGCGGCTAGACCCGCGGCCGCCAGCCAAGCAGATGGGGGTGCGCGTGCCGGACGCGGTGGAAGTGCGCTTCGTCGCCAAGAACATGCGGCTCGACCTCCGCCTGATCGCGGAAATGGTGCAGCCGGGTGCCCGGGTGCTGGATATCGGCTGCGGCGACGGGGTGCTGATCGATTACCTGACCCGGGAAAAGCGCGCCGATGCGCGCGGCATCGAGATCGACATGGCCGAGGCGACGGAGGCGGTCGCCGCCGGCCTGCCCGTGATCCATGGCGATGCCGACAGCGACCTGGAATTCTACCCGGACGGCGCCTTCGATTATGTCGTGCTGTCGCGCACGCTGCAGGCCGTGGAACGGCCGCGGGAAGTGCTGCGCCAGATGCTGCGCATCGGCGGCCGCGCCATCGTGTCCTTCCCGAATTTCGGCCATTGGCAGCTGCGCATGCGGCTGCTGCTGTCCGGCCGGATGCCGGACAACGAGATCTGGGACCGCGCCTGGTACGAAACCCCCAACATCCACCCCTGCACGATCCGGGACTTCTTCGAGCTGTGCCGGATGGAAGGCTATGTGGTGGAAAGCTGGCTGGCGGTGGATGAAAAGGGGCTGCGCTCGCCCTGGAAACGCTCGCCCTGGCTGGCCAACCTGTTCGGGGAACAGGCGCTGTTCCTGCTGCGGCGGCGCTGAGGCAGCCCGGCTGCCCGGCGTACGCGCCGCAGGCCTTTGCCGTTCAGCCGGATCGGCCCGACGACCCGGGCAGGCGGGGAACCAAAGGCCCTAGTTCAGCCGCGTGCCAGCCGGTACGTGATCACCCGGCATCATCGCTGCCGCCAGCGCCGCATGGCGTGCCGCCGCATCCGCGCCCAGCCGGCGGCATTCGGCCTCGACATACTCCAGGATCAGCAGCAGGGCCGTGCGATCGGTCGCCTCGGCGTCGGTTGCCTTTGGGAACAGGATGGGCGTCAGCGTGGGCATTGGTCCTCCGGCGGGACAGGTCTTCAATCCAGGCGTGCAGCGTTTCGTATGCCCGACGCTCACGGGCGCGTGAAGCCCGGAAAAACTAACTCGTATTTCAACCCTGGGTATAGGCCGCGCGCCGCCGGGTCAGCGCAGGACAGGAATTGCGCGCCTCGGCCGGGCGGGCGAGGATACTCGTCGTGCCGGGGAGCACGGCCCGTTCGGGGAAAACCGTCCGGTCCGCGCCCGGCATGGCTCAGCAGGCGACCGGGCGCATGATTCCGGCGCGGCGAACAGGGAGGAGGCAGGCATGGCACGGGTAGCTTTGGTGACGGGTGGGCAACGCGGCATTGGCGCTGCGATCAGTGAGGCGCTTCAGGCCGCCGGGCGGACGGTCGTTGCCTCCTACGCTGGAAATGACGCCGCGGCGCAGGCCTTCACGGAACGCACCGGCATCGTCTGCTACAAATTTGACGTCGGCGATTTCGAGGCCTGCATCGCCTCGGTCGCGAAGATCGAGGCCGAGGTCGGCCCGATCGAGGTCCTGGTCAACAACGCCGGCATCACGCGCGACGCCATGATGCGCAAGCTGTCGCGGCAGATGTGGGACGAGGTGATCGATACCAACCTCGGCTCCTGCTACAACATGTGCAAGGCGGTATGGGACGGGATGAGCGCCCGGAAATTCGGCCGCATCGTCAATATCGGCAGCATCAACGGCCAGGCCGGGCAGCTCGGCCAGGTGAACTACGCCGCCGCCAAATCCGGCATCCACGGCTTCACCAAGGCGCTCGCCCTGGAAGGCGCGCGCAACCAGATCACGGTGAACGCCGTCGCACCCGGCTATGTGGATACGGAAATGGTGCGCGCCGTGCCACCGGACGTGCTGGAGAAGATCATCGCCCGCATCCCGCGCGGCCGCCTCGGCACCGCGCATGACATCGCCCGCGGCGTCGCCTTCCTCACCGCCGATGATGCGGATTTCGTCACCGGCTCGACGCTGTCGATCAATGGCGGCCAGCACATGTATTGAGGGTTGCGCGCCGTGACCACCGCGATCCTGGCCTTCGACGGCGCCGACCCGGATGCCCCCGCCCGCCGCGCGGCGGCGCGGGATGCGCATGTCGCCTTCATCACGGCGGAGGCGGCGGCCGGGCGCCTGCTGCTCGGCCTGCCGCTGCATGACGAGGCCGGGCGCAGCCAGGGGTCGCTGATGCTGGTGGCGGGCGGGGCGGCGGAGCGTGACGCCTATCTGGCCGCCGAGCCCTTCGCCACACGCGGCGTCTGGCAGCGGGTGGAGGCGCACCCCTTCCGCATCGCCGCCCTGCCCTACCAGCCCTGGCCGGCGCCCGGCTCGCCGCCACCCACCGGCCGCACCCATACGGTGCTGATCGGCTGGGACGGCACCGATGAAGCGGCGACGGACCGCCGCATGGCCGCCCGCCCGGCACATTTCGCCCGGGTCAAGCCGATGGCGGCGGATGGCACGCTGCTGTTCGGCGGCGCGCTGCTGGACGAAGCCGGCCGCATGACCGGCTCCCTCGCCGCCACGCGCCATGCCAGCCACGCGGCGGCGCAGGCCTGGTTGGCGGAAGACCCCTACGCCACCGGCGATGTCTGGCGCGACATCACCCTGTATGCCACCGCCTTCCGCGCCCTGCCCTATCCGCCGCTGCCGCGCTGACGTCATCCGGGGAACAGGGCGCGCCGTCATTCGTTGAGTCGCCCCTGGCAGAAGGGAGACCGCGATGACCAGCAGCAAGCATCCGAAGAACGATTCGGCATGGGCGAAGGGTCCCGGCAAGGATGTGCCGCGGCCGCCTTCCGACCTTTCCGACAATCCAGGCATCGGCCAGTCGAAGGGCGTGTTCGGCCGCGGCACCAACCCCAAGGCAATTCGCGGCGACACCACCTTCGAAGGTGACGTGATGAACGATACCAGCCGTACCGGCGCCGTCCCGCCCGCCCGGCAGGGCCGCACCAATCGCTGAGCCGGCGGACTGGCCCCGGCCGGGGGATGCTGTAGAAGCCCGCCATGTTCCCCGCCACCCTGATCGGCTGCGGCGCCCTCGTGCTCTGGGCCTTCCTTGGCCTGTTCACCCGGCTGGCCGCCGGCATCCCGCCGCTGCAGCTGACCGCCATGGGCTTCGCCGTGGCGGGCGCGGTGGGCTTGGCGGTGGTCGCCAGCACGGGGCGGCTTCGGCTGCTGCGCCAGCCGCCGGTTGCCTGGCTGCATGGCGTGGGCGGGCTGTTCGGCTACCACGCGCTGTACTTCCTCGCCTTGGCGCTGGCGCCGGCGGTGGAGGCCAATCTGCTGAACTATCTCTGGCCGCTACTGATGGTGCTGCTCGCCGCGCCGCTGCGCGGGATGCGGCTGGGGCCGGCGCGGCTGGCCGGGGTCGGACTGGGTTTTGCAGGCTGCGCCCTGCTGGTCGGCACCGGTGCCTCCTTCCCGCCAGGGGCGATGCCGGGCCTGCTGGCGGCGGTGGGCGCCGCGCTGGTATGGGCGATCTATTCCGTCACCGCCGGCATGCCCCGCCTGGCGCAGGTGCCGACGGAGGCGGTGGCGGGCTTCTGCCTCGGCGCCGCCGCGCTGGCCACCGTGGCGCACCTGGCCTTCGAGCCGACGGTCTGGCCGGATGCACGGCAGGCGCTGGCGGCACTGCTGCTCGGGCTTGGTCCGGTGGGGGCGGCATTCTTCCTGTGGGATGTCGGCATCAAGCGCGGCGATCCGCGGCTGCTCGGCACCCTGGCCTATGCCGTGCCGGTGGCCTCCACCCTGCTGCTGATCCTGGCCGGGGAAGGTGCGTTCAGCACCAAGCTGATACTGGCAACGCTGATGGTGACGGGCGGCGGCATCGTCGCGGCGAAGGCGCGCTGAGCAGCACTCGGCGAAGGCGCGCTGAGTAGCATTTCGGCGAAGGCGCGCTGAGTGGCATTTCGGCGAAGGCGCGCCGAGTGGCGTTTCGGCGAAGGCGCGCTGATCAGGTTGGCTTCCGCAGCAGCGCCCGTACCACCTCGGCGTGGCCCTGGTGACGCGGGCCTTCATCCAACGCGACGGTGCCTTCCAGCAACTCCAGCACCTCCAGCCCGCCGAACAGATCCTCCACGATGGCGCGGGACCACAGCAGTTCCGGCATCTTCGGCCCGCCGCTGCGCCGCCCCTGTTGCGCCGGGGTGAAGCACTCCAGCGCCAAAAGCCCGCCCGGCGCCAGGGCCCTCAGCGCGCCGGCCGCCGCCGCCGCGCGATCCGCTGGCGGCAGATGCAGGTAGATCCAGGCGACCAGATCGAAGCTGGAATCGGGATAGGCCCAGGCGCTGGCATCCGCCGTCACCGTTTCCAGCGCCACGCCGCGCGTGGCGGCCAGGGCGGCGGCCTTGGCCGAGCCGACCGGCGACCAGTCCAGCGAGGTTGTCACAAGCCCCTGCCCGGCCAGCCAGGCGCCGTTGCGCCCTTCCCCATCACCCAGCGCCAGCGCCCGCATCCCCGGCCGCAGCCAGGGCACCAGGCTTTCCAGGTAGCGGTTCGGCGCCTGCCCGAACTGGAAATCGCCACCCTGGTAGCGTTCGTCCCAGGCGAAGGATGTGCTCATGATCCTGGACTCCAGCCTGGTGGTGCCAGCTCGAAGCCCTCGAACCGGAAGGCGGGGGAGACGGTGCAGGAAACCAGGCTCCAGCGATCCCCGACCGGCCAGGCGGCCTGCCACCAGCCCGCCGGCACCAGGCCCATCAAGGCCTGTCCCTCGCCCGGCGCCGGGCCGAGCAGGATCTGCTGGTCCACCACCGAACCATCCCGCGACAGCGCCAGCAGCAAGGGTCCGCCGCCCTGCCAGAACCAGCATTCGGCGGCGTCCACCCGGTGCCAATGGCTGCGCGCCCCGGCTTCCAGCAGGAAATGGATGGCGGTGCCCGCACCGCGTCCGCCGCCTTCCGGCTGGTCGCGCCAGACCTCGCGGTAATGCCCGCCCTCCGGGTGCGGTGCCAGGCGCAGCGCCGCGATCACCGCCTCCGCACCCAGGCCTGGATCATCGAGCCGCATCAGCCGGTTCTCCTCAACCCGGGGGTGCCGTGCGGGCCAGCGCCGGCAGGCGGGAGACCTCGGCGAACCAATCGGCCAGCCGCGGATGCCCGGCGCGCCAGGGCTCATCCGGGAAGCGGAAATCCAGGTAGCCGAGGGCGCAGGCCGACGCGACCTCCCCGATATCCGTGAGGCCCGCAGGCGCATCCCGCTCCAGCGCCGCCAGGCCGCGCTCCATCGCCGCCTTCTGGCGGGCGATGAAGGCCAGCCGCGTCTCGTCCATCGGCTTGCCGAAGCGCATCCGCCGCGCCACCGCCGCATCCATGATGCCGTCCGCCAGGGCGTGCCGCACCTGCGCCGCGAGGCGATCCATGCTGCCGGTCGGCGGGAATAGCGGCGGCGCCTCCCCCACCGTGTCCAGGTATTCGCAGATCACCCGGCTGTCGAACACCGCGCGCCCATCCTGCGCCACCAGGGTGGGGATCTTGGAGAGTGGGTTGTCCTGCAACAGGCTGTCCGGCGAGGCGTGCGGGTCGGTGACGACAATCTCGATGCGGCCCTCGATGCCGCGCAGGATGGCGCAGGCCATGACCTTGCGGGCGAAGGGGCTGGCATGGGCGTGGTGCAGTTTCATCGGGCGATCCCTGGTTGCGGCGCAGCATGCCAGGGATCGGCGCCCTGCGAAATGATGGCTTTGCGAAGCTTGCTCCGGCGCGATCAGCCCCGGAAGTGATTCTTCGCCTCTCGCCGCGCGGTGAATTCGGCCAGGTCGCGGGCGCGGAAATAGGGGTTGGCCACCAACTCCTGCGCCAGCGTGGTCGGCACCGTCGGGCGGCCCGCGGCGCGCAGCGCGCCGGCGGCCTCGGCCTCCGCCCGCAGGGCCTTGTTGCCGGGCTCGATGGTCAGCGCGAAGCGGGCATTCGCCTCGGTGTATTCATGGCCGCAGCAGAAGCGCGTATCCGGCGGCAGCTTCGCCAGGCGCTGGAAGGAATGGTACAACTGCTCCATCCCGCCCGCCTCCAGCGGCCGGCCGCAGCCCAGCGCGAACACCACGTCGCCACACAGCAGGAAATGGTCGGCGGCGAAGTGGAAGGCGATGTGGCCGGCGGTATGGCCGGGCAGGTGCATCACCTTGGCCTCCGCCGCGCCGAACCTGACCGTATCGCCCTCATCCACCGTCTCATCCAGCTTCGGCAGGCGATGTGCATCCGGCTTGCCGCCGATGATCCGCGCCTCCGGGAAGCGCGCCTTCAGCGCCGCCACGCCATCGATATGGTCGCCGTGGTGATGCGTCAGGAAAATCGCGTCCAGCTTGCCGCCCGCTTCCTCCACCGCCGCGATGGCGGGCGCGGCCTCGCCCGGGTCGCAGATCGCGATCGCGCCGGTCGGCTGATCCCGCAGCAGCCACAGGTAATTGTCCTCAAGGCAGGGAACCGCTTCCACCTTCACCGACATCGCGTGCACCTTCCCGATCCGCCCCGGTCCAAACCGGGGCTATTCCTCCCTATATCCCCGGCATGACGACTGAGGTCCATGGTTTGCTCGGGTTCTACCAATCACCCGGCGGTGCGGTCGCGGCCCGGCTGGTGCGGGACCGGCTGGCGGCGCTGTGGCCGCTGCTGCCGGGCCACGCCGTGCTCGGCATCGGCCATGCCGCGCCCTATCTCGGCCTCTGGCAGCGGGAGGCTGCGCGCTGCATCGCGCTCACCCCGGCGCAGGGCACGCTGGCCCCGTGGCCGCCGGATGCCCGCAACGCCAGCCTGATGGCGGAGGAGGAATCGCTGCCCTTCGCCGATTCCAGCTTCGACCGGGTGCTGCTGGTGCATGGGCTGGAGGCCGCCGACCACGCCCGGCGCATGCTGCGGGAAGTCTGGCGCGTGCTGCGCGACGATGGGCGGGTGATCGTGGTGGTGCCGAACCGCCTCGGCATCTGGGCGCAGCTGGAACGCACGCCCTTCGGCCATGGCCAGCCCTATTCCGCCGGCCAGCTCTCCCGCCTTCTGGCGCGGCATCTGTTTCGCGAAAGGCAGCGGGAGGCGGCGCTGTTCCTGCCGCCGCTCGGCCTGCGCTTCCTGTCCCCCATCGCCAATCCCTGCGAGGCCTTCGGCCGCGTGGTGCTGCCGCGGCTGGCCGGGGTGGTGATGGTGGAGGCGGAGAAGGACCTGCTCTCGGCGATGCCGGCCGGCGCCTCGGCGCAGCGGCGGCGGGTGGTGATGCCGGCCTGGCAATCCGCCGCCTCGGCCACGGAAACCCATTCTTCACCCACCAATGCGAAACTGACCCTCCCCCCGCGAGGCGAGTGACTGCGCATCGAGGTCGACCCCGGCCCCGGGCCGGCCCCAGGGGACGCCACGGAGATGACGGCCCATGTCAGTGACGACCCAACCGACCGACCAGCTGCGTGACGCCGTGCGGGCGGAACTGCACCCGGCGCTGGCCGATCTGCAACGCTTCATGGACCGCCGCATCGCCGAGCTGAGCGCGGAGCTGCATGCCAGTGTCGAGATCGCCGATATGGGGGAGGAACGGATGACCTCCGAACTCGCCCGCATCCATGACCAGATCGGCCAGCTCGTCGCCATGCCCGCCGCCGCCACGCGCAACAGCGGGCTGGAGCTGGAGGCGGTGGTGCAGGCCACGGAAGCCGCCGCCAACACCATCATGGAAGCGGCGGAAGCCATCCAGGACTGGGTGGCCGCCGGCGCCCAGGACAAGGACGCCGTGGCCGCCATCGCGGCCCGGGTGAATTCGATCTTCGAGGCCTGCAGCTTCCAGGACGTGACCGGCCAGCGCATCCGCCGCGCCATCCAGCATCTTCAGCAGGTCGAGAACATGCTGGAGACGATGATCCCGGACGGCGCCCGCCCGGAAGTGCCGCGCCAGCAGGTGGAGGTGAAAACCGCCATCCGCACGGTGGAAACCCCGGCCGGCGGCGATCTCGGCCAGGCCGCGATCGACGCCCTGCTGGACGATTTCTGAGGTCCGGGCCGGCGCCGGTCCCGGCGCCTGCGCGGCTACAAGATCAGCCGCGCTCGACGCACATCGCAGCCTTCAACCGCGTTCGACGCACATCGCGACGCCCATGCCGCCGCCGATGCACAGCGTCACCAGGCCGCGCTTCGCGTCCCGCCGCGCCATCTCGAACAGCAGCGTGTTCAGCACCCGCGCGCCGGAGGCACCGATCGGGTGGCCCAGCGCGATCGCACCGCCATTAACGTTGACCTTCGCCGGATCCCAGCCGAGGCCCTTGGTCACCGCGCAGGCCTGCGCCGCGAAGGCCTCATTCGCCTCGATCAGGTCGAGCGAGGCCACATCCCAGCCCGCCTTGGCCAGCGCCTTCTGGCTGGCCGGGATCGGGCCGGTGCCCATGATGGACGGGTCCACCCCCGCCGTGGCCCAGGAGACGATGCGCGCCATCGGCGTGATGCCGCGCTTCGAAGCCTCCGCCGCGGACATCACCACCACCGCCGCGGCGCCATCATTGATGCCGGAGGCATTGCCCGCGGTCACCGTGCCGTCCTTGCTGAAGGCCGGGCGCAGTTTTGCCAGGGTTTCCGCGGTGGTGTCGGGGCGGGGGTATTCATCCTCCGTCACCACCGTATCGCCCTTGCGGCCCTTCACCGTCACCGGGGCGATCTCGTCCTTGAAGCGACCGGCCTTCATCGCCTCGCCCGCCTTGCGCTGGCTGGCGGCGGCGAAATCATCCTGTTCCTGGCGCGTCAGCTGGAACTTCTGCGCCACATTCTCCGCCGTGTTGCCCATGTGGTAGCCGTTGAAGGCGTCCCACAGCCCGTCCTTGATCATGGTGTCGATCATGGCGAGGTCGCCCATCTTCTGCCCGGCGCGCAAATTCGCGCAATGCGGCGCCTGGGTCATGCTTTCCTGCCCGCCGGCCACGATGATGGCGGCGTCGCCACAGGAGATCTGCTGCGCCGCCAGCGCCACCGCCCGCAGGCCGGAGCCGCAGAGCTGGTTGATGCCGAAGGCGGTGCGTTCCACCGGGATGCCGGCGGCGATCGCCGCCTGGCGGGCCGGATTCTGGCCGGCACCCGCTGTCAGGATCTGGCCGAGGATGACCTCATCGACCTCCTCCGGCGCGACGCCGGCGCGTTCCAGCGCGGCGCGGATGGCCACCGTGCCCAGCGCATGCGCGGACAGGCTGGCGAAGGCGCCGTTGAAGGAGCCCACCGGGGTGCGGGCGGCGGAGGCGATGACGATGTCGGATGCGCTGGCGGACATGGGCCCTGGGGCTCCTTTGGCTCGGGTGACTGGTTCCGGCGGAGTGTGCTGCGATGCGGAAGCGGCTACAAGCCGCGCAACCACGCCAGCAGCGGCCGCCACAGCGCAGCCTCCGCCTGGCTGCCGGCGACCATGCCGATATGGCCCGCTGCGGCCTGGTGCACCAGCGGTGCCCGCAGCCGCGCCGCCAGGGCCTGGGCGGAGGCCGGCGGCACGATGCGGTCCCGCGCCGGTACCGCGACGAAGCTTTGCATCGCGAGGCCCGCCGGGTCCACCGCGGCGCCGGCCACCCGCCAGGCCAGATGGCGCGGCGTATTGGCGCCGTACCAGCCGCCCAGCACCTCCCGCGCCACGGGGGCGGCCAGCGGCACGCCGTCATTCAGCCAATCCTCCAGCGCGACGAACTGCGCGGCGCGGTCGGATGCCGGGTCGAGCCGGGCGAAGGCGCGGAACTTCTGCGGGATGCCGAAGGGGTCGAGTCCCGCGAACAGGGTCTGGATCGCATCCACCGGCAGGGTCCCGCTGGCCTGCATCGCCGGCTCAAGCCCCGGCAGCAGGGCGGCGGCGCCGCGGGCGGCGTCTGCCGCATCCGCGTGGAAATCCCACGGCGTGGCCAGCAGGCCGAGCGCCCGCACCCGGTCCGGCCGCCGCAGCGCCGCGGCCAGGGCCAGCAGCCCGCCCATGCAATAGCCCACCAGCACCACCGGCCCAGGCAGCGCGGCCATCGCGCGTTCCAGCCTGCCGGCGATGTAGTCCGTCAGGCCGAAGCGGCGCTCCGCCTCCTCCGGCCAGCCCCAGTCGAGCAGCAGCGGCCGCACCCCCTGCCCGGCCAGGAAGCGCATCAGCGATCGCCCCGGCATGAGGTCCAGCACCTGCGCGCGGTTGACCAGGGACGGCACGAACAGCACCGGTGTCCCGGCCCCGCCCGGCGCATGGTCCAGCAGCCGCGATCCGCCCTCCGCCCAGATCACCGGCGGGTCCGGCAGGGCGCGGCTGTAGGGGTGGCGGCGATAGGCGGCGAGGCCGGCCAGCAGCGCGCGGTCGGCGCGCAGCAGCCGGCGGATCACCGCCGCCTGGAACGCCTCAGCCGGCTGGCTTGCGGCGGCGAGGGCGGCGGCGATCCTTCGCATCTCCGCCTGCCCCGCCGGGGACAGGCGCGCGGCCGGGCTCCAGGGCGGCCAGCCGGCGCTCGAGTTCGGCAAGCCGGGCGGCGAGGGCAGCATCCCCGCGCTCAGGATCGCCGCCATCCCGCGGCTCGCCCCCAGCATCAGGTGCAGCGGCAGCGGGCGCGGGCCGCGGCGGCGCAGCGGCGCTGTCATGGGCGGGACCTGGCCAACCGGGAGAGGGCCAATGGGCCATGCCGAAGGGGTTCGGCGCCCCGCCCGGCGGCGGCCGGCCAAAGGGCGGGGAGGCCGCGGCGCGTAGCCAGGCGGCGCCCAGCGCCGACCAGGTCGCCGTCATCGCCGCCCAGCCTTCCGCCGCCTCCCGGTCCGCGGCGAGGCCGGCGATTTCGCTCTGCCACAACGCGATCCAATCCTCTGCCAGGGCTTCGAGCTCGGCCGCGGCATCCCGGCCTGGCTTGCCGGGATCGCCGTCGCGGGGGTCGTCCCCTTGCATCATGCATCCTCAAGGGCGTGCGCCCCGTCCTGCCCCAACGCCGCCAACAGGCGCCCTGGTTGCAGCGCAATACGAATTTCGGAAACAGGTGTTTCGCACCGCAGCGTGGCGCATGATAGGATTTCGGCAGCGGCAGGGCCGCCAGGGGAAACAAGACGCATGGCGCAGGATACAATCCAGGCAGGTGCGGGCCAAGCAGGGTCCCAATCGGGGCCGGCCGAGGCCCCCGATGCCCCGGCACAGCCGCCGGTTGTGGTGAAGAAATACGCCAACCGGCGCCTCTACAACACTGAATCTTCCTCCTACGTCACGCTGGAGGATCTGGCGGTCATGGTCCGCCACGGCCGCCACTTCGTGGTCTATGACGCGAAGTCCGGTGAGGACATCACGCGCGGCGTGCTCACCCAGATCATCGTCGAGGAGGAGTCCAAGGGCCGCAACCTGCTGCCCACCTCCTTCCTGCGGCAGATCATCGGCTTCTACGGCGACAGCATGCAGTCGCTGGTGCCGCGCTACCTGGAATCCATGATGGGCGCCTTCTCCCGCCAGCATGACGAGGTGCGGAAGACGGTGGAGAAGACCATGGTCGGCTTCATGCCCTTCCCGAACCTGGACGAGATCGGCAAGCAGAACATGGCGATGATGGAGCGGGCGATGAGCCTGTTCGCGCCATTCCGCCCGACCGCCGACCAGCCCGAGCAGACCCCGGAAGCCGCCCGGCTCGCCGCCCTGCAGCAGGAACTGGAAGTGCTGCGCCAGCAGATCGAGCATTTCAAGGCGGCGGCCGCGGCACTCGAGAAAGACAAATCCTGACGAAATGCATCCAGCGACTTGGCTGCTGAGCGCGCGTTCCTTCACGCGCTCGCGTAACCTTGGGCGACAATCACGGCCTTGTCATGCGCGCCAAAGGCGAACGCGTGAGCATTGTCCAGTTGATGAGGCGTGGCGACACGCCACCGGCACCACGGCCGGCACCAGGGATCGGACCGATGATGGACACTGAACAAGAGGCCGGCCAGGAAACGGCCGAGGAAAGGCCGGGCCAGCGCGCCAGCGCGGCGGACCGGCATGTGGGCGCGCGCATCCGCGAAAGGCGGGTGATGATGGGATTGTCGCAGCAGCAACTGGCCAAGCTGATCGGCGTGACCTACCAGCAGGCGCACAAATACGAACGCGGCCTGAACCGGATCTCGGCCGGGCGGCTGTTCGAGATCGGCCAGGTGCTGGGCGTGCCCGTCTCCTGGTTCTTCGAGGGCCTGACCCGCGACAGCGCCGAGCCGGAAGTCTCACCGCGCCAGCGCATGTGCCTGGAACTGGCCCGCAACTTCGCGCTGATCGACAATGAGAAGCACCAGGAAGCGCTGAGCCAGATGGCCCGCGCCCTGGCGGCGCAATCCCAGGCGGAGCGTGGCGACGGCTGAGCCGGCGGCCCCACGGAATCGCCGGGTCCGGCAGAATCGTCCGATGACCCGGAACATGCGCCAGGACAGGCAGCCGGACCGGTTGCCGTGAGCCCAGGCGAACGGAAAGCGGGTTAGCGCCCGTACCAGCCCGGCGCGAACACCCAGAGCCCGTCATGCTCGCCCACCAGGTCCCGCGCGGGGTCCGCCCGGGCCGCCACCAGTTCGCGGGTCGCCGCATCCCGCAGCACATACAGCGTGCCCGGCTCCCACTGCCCCTGCTCGAACGCGGCCAGGGTCTGGCGGCGCAGGGTGGCCAGGGCGGCGGGATCGACGCGGGAGTGGTAGGCGGCATCGGTCGGCAGGCCGCGCGGCGCGGCGAAGCGGGCAATCGCCTCCCAATGCGCGCCGAAATTCTCCGCCGGCACGGCGCGGATGCGCTGGTAGCGGCGCCCGGCCTCGGCCCAGAACGGGTCCGGCAGGCGTTCCGCCGCCATCGCCGGCGCGGCGGCGACCAGGGCGCGGAAGCGGCCCATGCCGGCCTGGATGTCCACCACCTGCAAGGCCAGCAGCCCGGCCAGCACCCAGCGCAGCCGCACCCCATGCAGCCGCTGCGCCAGCACCGCGATGGCGGCGAAGATCGCGGCATAGGCCAGCGGCCAGAAGAAGCGCTCCGACGCGCGCAGCATATCCGCCAGCCGCAGGACCGGCGCCGGCAGGTCGAAGCTCGCCACGATCCGGCCGCCGATGGCGACCTGGTTGGACATCGCGAAGCCGAGCATCCCGGCCAGCATCAGCAGCACCACCGCATGCCGCCGCAGCATCGGCCACCAGCTGCCGCGCGGCGCCAGCACCAGGCCCAGCGCCAGCAACAGCAGCGCCCCGGCCCCGAGATAGGACCCGCCGGCCTCCCAGTGCCGCAAGCCGGGCAGAGCGGGCAGCAGAAGGCCCCATTCCACCGCATCGAAGGGTGCCGTCAGGTCGAACTGGGACTGGCCGTAATGCACGCCCATCGGCAGCACATCCCCGGCCAGGGTGAAATAGCCGGCCAGCCACAGCGCGCCGGCCATCACCGGCAGCACCGGCCATTGCGCCAGGATCGGGCGCGGCGAGGCCAGCCGCAGCGCGCGGCCGAGCGTATCCGCCACCCACAACCCGCCGCACATCGCCATGACGTAGGGGTTGAGCATGGCAATGACGCCGAGGCAGCCGGCCCATTGCAGCGCCTGGCGCCGCGGATCGGGCCGCAGGCACAGCCACAGCGCCCACAGCAGCGCCCATTGCGAACACAGCGCGAAATGCCCGCCCATGCGGTTCAGCAGCAGCGGCTGCCAGGCGAAAACAAGGGCGCCCAGGGCGCGGGCCACCGGGTCCGGCACCGCCAGCCCCAGCAGCCGCCAGGCGAAGCCGGCCTGCAAGGCGGCGCACAGCACCATCCAGGGACCCCAGTATTGCGGGATCTCCACCAGGGGCCGCAGCGCCTTGGCCAGCAGCGCGGCCAGCGGCACCGCATCGACGTAGAAAATCGCGCTGGACAGTTCCAGGCCGTAGTCGGGGTTCAGCGTCGGCGGCCAGGACCAGGGCGTGCGCGCGAAATAGGTCCAGGCCGAAAGATAGGCGACCGGGTCCGGCCCCAGCGTGCCATGCAGCAGCCAGCCGAGATCATTGATATCGAGAATGCGCGGCCCGAGGGTCGCCAGCGCCGCCAGCGCCCCGCCGGCCAGCGCGACCAGCATCATCACGCGCCGCAGCGCGGGGCTGCCGGACAACGGTGTCTCCAGCGGCGGCGCAGCCGCGGCCGCGGTCAGCGCAGGCATTCGCGGCACGGCATGCGAGGATCACCCGGGTGTTTCGCGGCGGGTATGCCCTTCTGACGGGGCGGCCGGCCCGGGCCGCGATTTCTGGCATGTGGATCGGCCTTCCACGCACCATTGCGTGAGCCTAGGTGTGGCAACGGGCCTGGGCAAGACAGGCGCGTGAGCATCCCTTGGCGCGCGGCGGCAAGCCTCCAACCTCCCTGGGGGCAACCTGCCTGGGGGCCAAGCAGACCCCGCCTTGCCAAAGGAAGCCACAGATGATGTTCATGCCGCGCCGCCGCCTGCTCCAGGGCGCCCTGTCACTCTCGGCCGCACTCGCCATGCCGGGCCTTGCCCGTGCCCAGGCAGGCGGGGATGCACCCTCCGGCCCGCACAGCCAGGCCCCGCTGCCCTACGCCTTCGGCGCCAATGAGGCGGCGATCGACGCGCGGACCATGGAGCTGCATTACCGCTTCCACCATGGCGGCCAGGTCGCCGGGCTGAACCGCGCGCTGCGCGACCATGGCCAGCTGGCCGCCCTGCCGGTGGATGAGCTGATGGGCAAGCTGGGCGAGGTGCCGGAGGCCATCCGCACGGCCGTGCGCAACAATGGCGGCGGCCACGTCAACCACACCATGTTCTGGGAGATCATGGGCGGCGCGGGCGGCGACCCGCAGGGCGAGCTGGCCGAGGCGATCACCCGCGACTTCACCGATCTCGCCACCTTCCGCAGCCGCTTCAACAGCGCCGCGAATGGCGTGTTCGGCAGCGGCTGGGCCTTCATCACGGTGAACCGGGAAGGCCGCCTCGCCTTGGTCACCAAGGGCGGCCAGGACAGCCCGCTGATGGATGGCCAGCGCGTGCTGATGGGCAACGACGTCTGGGAACACGCCTACTACCTGCGCTACCAGAACCGCCGGGCGGAATACACCGAGGGCTGGTGGAAGGTGCTGGACTGGCAGAAGATCGGCGCCCGCTACGCCGCGGCCAAGGCCGGCACGCTGCGGGTGTGAGGCGATGGGCGGGGCGGCGCGCCCCGCCCTGACCCCTACGTCTTCGCCTGGAAGGCGCTGAAGAAGCCGGTCGGCTTGATGATGCGGTTTTCCATCTTCACCAGCAGGCTGCGCGCACCGGCCTCGGCCAGGTATTCGCCCCAGGCGGGGTCCGCGGCCATGGCGGTGCGGCGGCGTTCGCGGTCGCCCTGGTCGGCATAGCCCCACATATGCACCACGGTGTTCAGCGCGCCTTCCACCGTGGTGTACCAGCCGAGGCAATTCTCCAGATACTTCAGCTGCAACGGCCAAGCCTTCGCCTCATACAGGGCGACGAACTCCGGCAGCTTGTTCGGCAGCGTGGTGTAGATTCGCAGGTCAACGATCATCGCGCATTCTCCCGTTCCGGCGCCAGCATGGCGCGGCGCGGCGGCGGCGGCCAGATGGCGTCATGTCCAGGCGGCCGCTTGCCGCGCTGCAGCGTGGTGCCCCCTCGCGGTCAGCCGGTCGCGATCCGGCTGCGATTCAACCCGCACGCGCCCCGGTGACCGGCTGAAAACACCCGGCGGGCATTTTCAAAGGGTCACCGAGGCCCGTGATCCCGGCATCAGTAATAGGTCAGATCGCGCGCCTTGCCGCCGAACACCCGCCAGGCGAAGACCGTGTAGAGCACGATCACCGGCAGCACGAACAAGGCGCCCGCCAGGATGATCGAAAGACTCTCCGGCGCGCTGGCGCTTTCCCAGATCGTCATCCGCTCCGGCACCACATAGGGGAAGAAGGACCAGGCGAGGCCTGCGAAGAACAGCACGAACAGCCCGGTGCCGCCCCAGAAGGGAATGTGGTGCCACGCGTCCTCGGCCAGTGGCATGCGCGCCAGCAGCCGCGCCAGGCCGAACAGCAGCAGCGCCGTCAGGATCGGCAAGGGCGCCAGCATCAGCATCCCGGGCCAGTCGAACCAGCGCGCGGCGATGCGCGCCGAGACCAGCGGCGTGACGGCGGAAACCAGCAGGATGCCCAGCGCCACCGGCCACAGCGCGTGCCGCGCCCAGGTGATGGCATGCGCCTGCAACGCGCCCTCGGTCCGCCAGATCAGCCAGCAGGCGCCGATGAAGGCATAGGCGATGGCGAGCCCGATGGCGGCCATCAGCGCGAAGCCGGTCGCTGCCCAGCCCTCGGCGAAGCCCAGCACATAGCGCCCCAGCATCCAGCCCTGCGCCAGGGCGGAGACCAGGGAGCCGGTGAAGAACCAGCGATCCCAGCGCCGCTTATGCGCGGCATCGCGTGCCTTGGCGCGGAATTCGAAGGCCACGCCGCGCAGGGTCAGCGCCACCAGCATGATGGCGACGGGCATGTACAGCGCCGTCAGGATCACGCCATGCGCCACCGGAAAGGCCACCAGCAGCAGCCCGACGCCGAGCACCAGCCAGGTCTCGTTGGCATCCCAGAAAGGGCCGATGGCGGCGATCATGCGATCGCGCTCATGCTCCTCCGCCACCGTCTCCAGCAGGATGCCGACGCCGAGGTCGAAGCCGTCCAGCACCACATAGGCCAGGATCGCCACCGCCATCAGGATGGCGAAGATCAAGGGCAGCCAGTCATCGGGCAGGAAGGGGGTCATGCCGGCGCCCCCTGGCCCATCTTGTCGCTCGTCGCGTCGCCGGGCGCGCTGCCCGGCTTCATCATCGCGCCCTCCACCTTCTCCGCCACCCGGCCGGCGGCGGCCAGGCGGAAGATGGTGGCGATGTAGGCGATCATCAGCAGCACATAGAGCACGAGATACATCGCGAGCGTGGTGGCGATGGAAGACGCGGGCAGCGGCCCCGCGGCCTGGGCGGTGTTGAGCACGCCGGTGACCAGCCAGGGCTGGCGGCCGATCTCGGTCACGTACCACCCGGCCAGCGTCGCCACCCAGCCGCCGAAGCTCATCAGCACGAAGCCGCGCAGCAGCAGGTTGGGCACCTGGCCGCGGCGCCACAGATACCAGGCACCGAGCCAGCCCATCAGCAGCATCAGCATGCCGATGCCGACCATGATGCGGAAGGCGAAGAATACCGGCGCGACGGGCGGATGCTCACCCACGAAGTCGTTCAGCCCGGGCACCACGCCCGCCGCCTCGTGCCGCAGGATCCAGCTGGCACCGTCGGGGATGGCGATCTCGAAGCGGTTCTCGCGGGTCCGCTCATCGGGGATGGCGAACAGCACCAGCGGCACATTGCCGCGGGTCTCCCAATTACCCTCCATGGCGGCGATCTTGGCGGGCTGGTGTTCCAGCGTGTTCAGCCCGTGCAGGTCGCCCAGCACGACCTGCAAGGGCGCCAGCAGGGCCGCCATGATGATGCCGGTGCGCAGGCCGAGGCGCACGCCTTCCGCCCGGTCGCCGCGCAGCCAGCGCCAGGCGGAAAGCCCGGCCAGCAGGAAGGCCACGGTCAGCCCGCTGGCGGTGAGCATATGGCTCAGCCGGTAGGGCATGGAGGGGTTGAAGACGATGGCGAACCAATCGGTCGCATGCGCCACGCCATCGCGCATCTCGAAGCCCACCGGCGTGTGCATCCAGGAATTCAGCACCAGGATCCAGAAGGCGGACATTGTGGTGCCGAAGGCGACCAGGAAGGTGGCGCCGGTATGCACCCAGCCGGGCACGCGGTGGTAGCCGAACAGCATGATGCCGAGGAAGGTCGCCTCCAGGAAGAAGGCGGTCAGCACCTCATAGGCCAGCAGCGGGCCGGCGATATTGCCCACACGCTCCATGAATCCGGGCCAGTT
>NZ_JAUYTS010000049.1 GCF_030695085.1 Falsiroseomonas sp.
TGGTGGCCCGGTGGCCATCGCGGGGATGATACACCCGATCCCATCCCGAACTCGGACGTGAAACACCCCAGCGCCCATGGTACTGAGCCTTAAGGCTCGGGAGAGTAGGTCGCCGCCGGGCCACCACACCGGAACATCATATCATCACCTACCACCGCGGGGTGGAGCAGCCCGGTAGCTCGTCAGGCTCATAACCTGAAGGTCACAGGTTCAAATCCTGTCCCCGCATCCCACGATCCTGAACAGACCCCATGAGCCTCAGCTCGTGGGGTTTTTTCATGTCCCGTTATAAGCGATAGACCTGCCGTCTGCTCCGCACTGGCGCCGGACGCTTGCAGCAGCGCCGAAAGGTGACCGATCAACTCAAGCGGGGCAGGGGCACCAGTCGTGGATGGATAGACCAGCACGCGGTCCACCAGCGCCTTCAACGCCTCCAGGATTTCGGTGTCGCCGTAGGCCGAGAAGGCCTCGCGCAAGGAATGAACCCGAAGCCGATAGGCTTCGGCCAGACTGCCGTGGAGCCGCGGCAGCGAGCTGCTTTCCTCTCCGGCCGTCAGGGCCGCTACTAGCGCGGACTTGCGCGCCTCGAACTGGTCAAGCCGCGCCTGCAGCCCCGGGGCACGAAAGCCATCGATCATCATGTCAATCAGTCCCTGGAGTTGACGCTCGACCGTGGCCAGTTCAGCGCGAATACCGCTCAATCCGGCGGATGCCTCCGTACGCAGCCTGTTCCATTCGGTTGTAAATTCCGCAACGAAGACAGCCACCAGATCGGGCTGCATCAGCCCTTGCTCCAGCGCCTGCAACACGCGCATCTCGGTCTGGCTGCGGCGCACCGTGGTTTTGTTCTTGCATTTTCCGCCCTGGCGTACGGTCTGGCAGCCGAGATAGTCACGCCCCGTCGGCGTGTAGGAACCGCCGCAGGCGCCGCAGAACAGTTTGCCGGTCAGCAGATGTCGCGGCCGCCGATGATGCCAAAGGTGATCAGGGGCAACTCTAGGATCGGGCCCACATTCGGGACGGGACGATTTTTGCAGCCTCGCTTGGACCTGGTCCCATAGCGGTTGATCAATGATTCGCAGCTCTGGCACCTGCTCCGTAACCAGCGCGGTCTGATCATTAGCGCGTGCCACGCGGCGGCTGGTCGTCGGGTCTTTGAGCCAGCGCCGGCGATTCCAGACCAGCTCGCCGATATAGAGCCGGTTTCTCAGGATCCCGGTCTCTCGCCCAGCCTGCCCCCGCAGAGCCCCGGCAGACCAAAGACCGCCGCGTGGTCCCGGCAGCTCCTCGGCATTAAACTGACGCACCAGCGCAATGGGGCTGCGTCCTTTTGCGAACTCCTCGAAAATCCGGCGCACCACCGCCGCCTGTGTGAGATCGATTTGCCGCAGCCCGCGCTCGGCCTCCCCATTCCGATCGATCGGGCCGCGGATCACTCTATAACCGTAGGAGAGACCGCCGCCGCTGCGTCCCTCGCGCACCCGGCCCTCCAGGCCTCGCCGGGTTTTATCGGCCAGATCCTTGAGATACAGCGCACCCATAGTCCCTTTGAGGCCGACATGCAGTTCGCTGATCTCACCCTCGGACAGGGTCAGGATGCGGACGCCTGCGAACTGTGCTGCCTTATGGAAGCCCGCCACGTGCTCCTGGTCGCGACTCAGCCGGTCGAGGCTTTCAGAGAGCACCAGATCAATCCGGCCCGAGCGCATGGCCTGCAGTAAGGATTGGTAGCCCGGCCGCAACGTCGTCGAGCCGGAAATGGCATGGTCGGTGAAGGTACCCACCACTTCCCAGCCCTCGCGGACCGCACGCGCAAGGCAAATCCGTGTAGAAACGCACGCGCTTGCCCCGGTGGATGGCCGCGACCCCCAGGGCAGTGGCCAAGTGGGTCTTCCCGGTTCCGGTGCCGCCGACCAGGATCAGATCATGAGCGGTCTCCATCAAGGCTGCGCTGGCCGATTGCTGGATTTGCGCCTGAGGCAGCGGCGTTTCCGCCCAATCGATCCCGGTCAGATCGCGGTGCACCGGAAAGCGCGCGACCTTGAGTTGGTAGCGCAGGCTGCGCACCTGGCGATCGGCCAGCTCGGCCTCGATCATGCGGTCGAGCCAGGCCTCGGGTTGCACGGGCCGCCTTGGTCCCTCGGCGAACCACTCGTTCCAGGCGGTGGCCATGCCGTAGAGGTGCAGGGCGTTGAGCTGGGCGGCGCGGTCGGCGGCACGCGGTTCAGAGCCACGCTGTTCAATGGATGACATGGCTAGCCTCGCGCAGATGATCATAGCGACTGCAATCGGCGAATCGGCGAGCGGCTCGGTTTGGAGTTGCAGCATGTCGGGCACGGTCAGCATGGCGGGCTGCCTGGGTGCGAGCAGGCGGCGTATTTCGTTCAGCACCACGGCCGCGGTGACGACATGGCCCTCAAGTACCAGTTCGCAGGCAACCTGCAGCGGCTCCAGGCCGACCTCGCGCGCCATCAGCAGCAATTCGACAAAGGCGCGGTCGCCCCTGTGCTGCTTGAGGATGCGGTCTCTGACGGTCTGGATGGCGACTGGCAGATCCTATTCGCGGAACGGCACGCCATTGCGTAGCGCGCCGGGTTTGAGCTCCAGGACCGGCAGGTAGTGCCAGGGGTCACACACCAGGATGTCACGTCCAAACCGGCGCGCATGCTCGGCGATCACCGTGCCATCGGCGACGATGCGCACCAGCGTGGCGGTGCTGCGGACGGGCTCCCAGCCGGGGCATCTCGGCTTAGGAGACAAGCGGACCATTGCGGTTGTCGCTACGCTTCCATGCTGGCCAGCAGCGCTGCCGAGGGCTCCACCCCTAACCCGGGCCCATCCGGCAGCGTGTAGAAGCCGGCCTCGCACTGCATGTGGGCGCTTCCGGTCGGCTGGGTCAGGCGCAGGTTCGGATCGAAGATGCTGTGCTGGTATTCGTGCCAGGGCAGCTTCTGCAGGGTGCTGGCGGCCTGCAGGCTGGCGGCCATAAACAGGCCGATGCCGATCGCCGCATGCGGCATGACCGCGACATGGTGCGCATGGCACAGCGCGCCAATCCGGGAAAATTCGGTGATGCCGGTGTGACCCATTTCCGGCTGGCCGATCGCCATGCAGCGATGCTGCAGGCGCGGCAGCCACTCGAACACCGTGCGCAGTTCCTCTCCTAGAGCGATCGGCACGCCGACACCGCGCGCGACTTCCGCGACGCCCACAATATCCTCCGGCGCGCAGGGCGCCTCGGCGAAGACGAGGCCATGTGGCTCCAGCCGGCGGATCAGGCGGATGGCCTCCGCCGCGCTATTCTTCCAGTGCAGGTCAACCATGATGCTGGCCTGGGGGCCGAGGCCCTCGCGCAGCGCCGCGATCTCGGCCTCCGCGCCATCATCGGCGACGGCGGCGGCGAATTTGAAACCGCTGAATCCGCGCGCCTGCCAGTCCCGCGCAAACTCCACGCGCTCGGTCAGCGTGGCGCGCGGCAGACCGGAGACATAGGCGGAAATACGCGCATGGCGCCGCCCACCCAGCAGCGTCGAGACCGGAACGCCGAGCCGTCGCCCCAGCAGATCCCACAGCGCGATATCCACGGCGGCCAGCGCATCCAGATAGAAGCCGCCAAAGAAGCCGCGCACCCGCATCAGGTCGTATAGGTCCTCATGGATCATCGCCGGCGCGGAGGGGTCGCGGCCTTCCAGCACCGGCGCCAGCACGTCGTCCACGATGGCGCGCACCGCCTCCGGCGCCACGATGCCATAGGTCTCGCCCCAGCCGGTCAGGCCGTGTTCCGTGTCGATGCGCAGCACGATGCTGCGGTCCTGCGTCGGGTACAGCGTGCGGTTGCCGAGGCGGACGATGTAGCCCGCGCGGTTGACGCATTCGCCGTCGCGCAGCGGGCCGAGATAGGGCACGTCGCGCGGGATGGCGATGACATGCGCGGTGACACGCGTGATGCGATCGGCGCGTGTCATCGCGGCTTGTGCATGGTCATCGTCGGCGCTGCGGTCGCGATCAGTTCGGACAGTTCCGCGAGGTCTCCCGCATCGAAACGCGGCCCGGCCGCGCGTGCGCCCGTGTGCTCCAGCAGCCCGCGCCGCCGCAGCACCTCCTTCGTGGCGCGAACCCGGAAGGTCATCTGTAGCATCAGCAGCGGCAGCGTCGCGGTGTAGATGCGCCGCGCCTCCGCGCGGTCTCCGCGCGTCCAGGCCCGCCACAGCGCCGCATGCGCATCGGCCAGCTCCAGCGCCGGCATGGTGCCGTTGGCCCCGCGTGCCAACTCATCCAGCACGAAACGCGCGCCGGCGCCGCCCATCACGCCATCCAGCCCGCCGGAGGCAGCGGTCAGGATGCGGGTGACGTGCTGGCCGCAGGGCAGCGTTTCCTCCTTCACGTAGCGGATCGCCGGCACCGCCGCCGGCACCGCCGCCACCGCTTCCGGCGACAGCGCGGCGCCATTCGGCGCGGGGGCGTTCTGCAGCATGATGACCAGGCCCGGCGCGGCCGCCGCCACGGCGCTGAAGAAGGCGACCTGCTTCGCCACGTACTGGCCGGCCTGCGGCGGCGCCATGATCATGGCGCAGGTGGCGCCGACGGCCATGCCCTCCCGTGCCCGCGCCGCACTCTCGGCCGGATCGACATGCGACGCGCCGACGATGAAGGGCAGCCGCCCGGCGAGATGCTTGCCGAGCACGGCGACCATCTGCCCGCGTTCCGCGGCGGTCATTGTCTCCACCTCGCTGGCCATGCCGGGAAACACCACCCCATCGACGCCGGATTCGACCGCGAAGTCGATCAGGCGCCGGAAGGCCGGCTCATCCACTGCATCCTCCGGCGTGAAGGGCGTCGGCAGCACAGGGAAGACGCCGGACAGCTTGGTCATGACGGACAAGGATCCTCAGCCGTTGAAGGATGGTTCGGGCAGGCCACGCGCGCCGCCCGTCTCGATGGCGAAGACGGAGCCGGAGAGCGGCGCCGCCGCGAGTTCGGCGGCGGAAAGCCGCACACGCGCACTGGTGACGAACAGCGTGGCGAGGCCCTGGCCGCCGAAGGCGCAGCTCGTCGGGCGCGGCACCGGCAGGTTCACCGCACGGTCCAGCGTACCGTCCGGCCGGTAGCGGGCGACGCGCCAGCCATCCCACAGCGCCACCCAGACGCCGCCCTCGGCATCCACCGTCAGCCCATCCGGCACGCCCTCGCCCTCCGCGAAGATGACGAAGGGGCGGCGGTTGGCGACGGTGCCGGCGGCGAGGTCGAAGTCGAACACGTCGATGCGGCGGCGGCCGCTATCGGCCAGGTACAGCCGCGCATCATCCGGGCTGAAGCCGATGCCGTTGGCGACATGCAGCCCCGCCTGCATCACCCGCACCTGGCCCTCGGCATCGATGCGGTGCAGCGCGCCGGCATCCGGCGTGGAATCCAGCGCCAGCGAGCCGACCCAGAAGCGCCCGGCGCGGTCGCATTTCCCGTCGTTCAGCCGCAGGGAGGCGCCCTCCGCGATCGGTGCCGCCAGCACGCGGCCGAGCCCCGCGCCATCCAGCAGCCGCAGGCCGGATCGCGCGGCGGCGACCAGCCCGCCGCCACGGCGCGGTGCCAGCGCGGCGACCAGCTCCTCCACCGGGATCACGGCGTCGGCGCCGGTCGCGGGGTCGCTGACATGCACGGCTGGGGCGAGGATATCGACCCAGTGCAGGCGGCCTTCGTGCCACAGCGGTCCTTCGCCCAGCAGCGCCTCCGCCCGCACGGCGAGCGTCACGCAATCGGACACGCTGGCGGGGCGCGGCGCCACGGTCAGCGTCATGGCGGATTGCGCGGCATTGCCGGAGATGCGGCGCGCCGCCTCCATCACCTCCCGCCCCAGCGCGTGCAGCCGCGCCTCACCGAGCCGGAAGGCGGGGCCGACGAGGCAGATGGTGCCGAGCGGCCGCGCGCGACGGTCCAGCACGGCGGCGGCCACGGCATTGACCCCGGCGGCCGCTTCCTCCAGCGACAGCGCGTAGCCGCGCGCCGCCACCAGGGCCAACTCCCGTTCCAGGGCGGGCAATTCGGTGATGCTGCGGGGGCCGGGGGCGGCGAGTGGCATCAGGCGGTCGAGCAGCAGGCGGCGTTCCGCGGCCGGAAGCTGCGCCAGCATCGCCTTGCCGCAGGCACTGGCGTGGGGCAGGGCGCGGGCGCCGACGCGATTGACCAGGCGCACCGCCTCCTGTTCCGCATCGCGCTGGTCGACATACAGAACACCGTCGCCATCCAGCACCGCCAGCCGCGCCGTCTCCCCGGCCAGGCGGGCCAGGCGCTCCAGCTCCGGCGCCGCGGTGGCGCGCAGGTCGAAGCCGTCCCAGACGCGATGCGCCATCTCAAGGCACCGGGCGCCGAGGGCCTAGGTCTGCGTCGCCGGCTCATGCCGCAGCAGGCGCGCCTCGACCAGCGCGGCCAGGATGCGGTGCGCGGTGGGGCGTGCCAGGCCGGCGCGGTCCGCGATCTCGGCGAAGCGCAGCGGCGCGGGCGCATCGGCCACCAGGCCGAGCAACGCGATGCCACGGGTCAGCGCCTGTGTGCCGGGCACCGAAGCCGCGTCCTCCTCCGCCTCCATTGGCCTGCTGCGCGCCATGCGTCTCCTTGATTGACCGTCTCCGGTTGAGTCCATATCGTGGAACCAAGTTCCAAGTCACGCAAGACACCAAGGAACGGAGGAAGTCCCGATGCGCCGCCGCCAGCTCGCAGCAATCAGCCTCGCCGCCCTCGCCGCGCCCTCGATCGCCCGGGCCCAGGCGGCCTGGCCGAGCCGGCCGGTGCGCTTCATCATCCCCTTCCCGCCCGGCGGCGCGGCGGACTTGGTCGGCCGCATGCTGGCGGCGCATTTCCAGACGGCGTTCGGACAGGGCTTCGTGGTGGAGAACCGCGGCGGTGCCGGCAGCGCCATCGGCGTCGATGCGCTGGCCAAGGCGCCGGCGGATGGCACCGCCGTGGGCATGATCAACATCGCCGCCAACGCCATCCTGCCCGCGGTCCGCAAGGTGCCGCTGCCCTACCGCCCGATCGAGGATTTCGCCCCCATTTCCAACCTGGCGGTGACGCCGGCCTTGCTGCTGGTGAACCCGCGCAAGCTGCCGGATGTGAAGACGGTGGCGGATTTGGTCGCGGCGGCGAAGGCCCGGCCGGAGGCGATCAATTTCGGCTCCTCCGGCGTCGGCTCCTCGCTGCATCTCGGCATGGAGCTGTTCATGGCCAAGGCGCGCATCCGCATGACGCATGTGCCCTTCACCGGCGGCGGGCCGCTGTTGCAGGCGCTGCTGGCCGGCACCATCGATGCCTCGCTGGACGTCGCGGCCACAACGACGCAGTTGATCCGCGACGGCCAGATCCGCGCGCTGGCCACGATGGCGCCCGCGCGCATGCCGGCCTATCCGGACCTGCCGGCGCTGAACGAGACCTATCCGGGCGCGGAACTCGCCTCCTGGCACGGCCTCGCCGCACCGGCCGGCACGCCGGCACCGATCCTGGCGCGGCTGGCGGCGGAGACGCAGGCCTTCCTGCGCAGCCCGGAGACGGTGCAGCGCTATACGCAGCTTTCGCTGGAGATGCCGCAGCACACCACGCCGGCCGAGTTCGGCGCCTTCATGGCGCGTGAACTCGCCACCTTCCGTGACCTCGCCCGCACCCAGAACATCGTGGTGGAGTGACCCACATGCATCGCCGCATTCTGGTCGCCGCCGGGCTTGCCTTGCCCTTCGTCGCACGGGCGCAGGGCTACCCGGAACGACCGGTGACCCTGGTGGTGGGCTACGGCGCTGGTGGTGCCACGGACATCATCGCGCGGACCTTCGCGGAGCGCATGCAGCCGCTGCTCGGCCAGCCCATGGTGGTGCAGAACCAGCCGGGCGCCGGCGGCACCATCGCCTCCGACCGCGTCGCCAAGGCGGCGCCGGATGGGCACACCATCATGTTGATCGCCAATGCGCATGCGGTGGCGCCGGGGCTTTATGCGCGGCTGCCCTACGACACCGCCGAGGATTTCGCGGCGGTGTTCTTCGCCGGCAATTCGGCGAATGCGCTGGTGGTGCCCGCCGCCTCGCCGGATCGCGACCTGGCGGCGCTGGTCGCCCGCGGCAAGGCCGCCGCCACGCCGTTGCAGACCGGCAGCGCCGCGCTGGCCGGCTGGCAGCCCGCGCACCAGATCATGAAGGAAGCCTATGGCCTGACGTTGGAGCACGTGCCCTATCGCAGCGGGCCACAGGGCCAGACGGACCTGATCGCCGGGCGGCTCGACTTCATGGTGAGCAACGTGCTGGAGGTGGCGGAGCATGTCCGTGCCGGCCGTCTGCGGGCCCTCGCCGTCACCAGCCCGACGCGCAGCCCGATGCTGCCGGAGGTGCCGACCTTCGCGGAGCTTGGCGTCGCCGCGCTGCAATCCGATAGCTGGTTCGGCTTCCTCGCGCCGCGCAACACCCCGCCCGCGGCGCTGGAGCGGCTGCACGGCGCCTTCACGCTGGTGGCGGCGGTGCCTGAGGTGCGTGCGCGCCTTGGCAGGCTCGGTCTGATCCCGAAGCCGATGGGCCAGGAGGAATGGGGCCACTTCTACTTGGCGGAGGTGGAGCGCTGGTCCGCGGTGCCGCGCCGGGCGGGCATCCGTATCGAATAGCTTTTGGCATCGGACTGCCGCTGGCGAGTTGGTCGAGCGTGCGGCGTGTGCGGCGCATGGCGGCGTCGGCCTGTTGCAGGGCGGCGTCGAGGTCGCTGTAGTCGAAGGCTGTGCGTGCGACCGGCGCTAGGCTCAGGACCCATAAAGTCCTTGCGCGTCAGGTGCGGTTTGTGAGTCAAAGTGCCCTGGAGGTAGGGCATGTCGGACAACCTGTTTTGGCTGACAGACGCGCAGATGGAGGGGCTGTCAGCCTTCTTTCCGAAGTCACGCGGGCGCGCCCGGGTCGATGATCGGCGCGTCCTGAGTGGCATCGTCTTCGTCAACCGCAATGGGCTGCGGTGGCGGGACGCGTCGGCGGCCTATGGCCCGTCCAAGACCCTCTACAATCGCTGGGTACGCTGGAGCCGCATGGGCGTCTTCGCGCGGATATTGGTGGCGCTGGCCGAGGCGGAGCAAGACGTCAGCACGATCATGATCGACGCCACGCATCTGAAGACCCATCGCACCGCCTCGTCCCTGCGGGGGCAAAAAGGGGGCGCAGCCGCTTCATCGGCCGGACCAAGGGTGGCCTGAATTCAAAGCTGCACGCGGTGACCGACGCGAAAGGGCGGCCAATCCGCCTGTTCCTGACCGCCGGTCAGACCTCGGACTACATCGGCGCGCGTGCCTTGCTGCCATCGCTGCCAGCGGCATGGGTGCTGCTGGCTGATCGCGGCTACGACGCTAAGTGGTTCCGCATCGGATTGATCGGCCGCGGCATCACGCCCTGCATACCATCCAGGAAGGCGCGCAAGCTCGCCATCCCGCATGACAAAACCCTCTACCGCCAGCGCCACCGCATCGAGAACATGTTTGGCCGCCTGAAGGACTGGCGCCGCATCAGCACACGCTACGACCGATGCGCCGATATCTACCTCTCGGCCTGCGCCTTTGCCGCCGTCATGCTTTTCTGGTTGTGAGTCCTGAGCCTAGAGATTCATCAACGATCACCATCAAGGCAATTCCGCACCTGTCGCCGCCGCGACGCTCACCCGCTCGCCGCAATCCCTTCATCTGATCGACAGTTCGATCGTGCGCGCCCACCAGCACGCCGCGGGCGGAAAAAAGGGGGCCCGGATCACGCCATTGGTCGTTCTCGTGGAGGACTGAGCACGAAGATCAACGCCGTCGTCGATGGAGCCGGGCTGCCAGTCGCGCTGTCGATCGGTGCTGGCCAGTCCTCCGACAAGGCTACCGTGCCTGATCTCGTCAAGCGCATCGCCCCGGGGCGGGACCTCGTCGCCGACCGCGGATACGACGCCGTCGCCATCCTCAATCTCGTCGCCGCCCGCGGCGGGCGGGCCGACATCCCCACCCAGCGAGACCGCAAGGTGCAGCGCTCCGTCCCGCCCGAACTCTACCGTGCGCGCAATCTCGTCGAGCGCTTCTTCAATAAAATGAAGCAGTTCCGACGTGTCGCCACCCGCTTCGACAAGCTCGCCCGGAACTACCTCGCCGCACTCCACCTCGCCGCCGCACGCCTCTTGGCAGGTAGTTACGAGTCCATCACCTGGAAGTTTCTCTCCGCGGCTTCTTTCAGGATCAGCTTATCGAGCGCCAGCTCCGCCACCGCCCGTTTCAGTCGCAGATTTTCGCGTTCGAGGTCCCTCAGCCGCCGCGCCTAGCCTATCTTCAGGCCGCCGTATTCAGATCGCCAGCGGTAGAACGTCGCTTCCGATACCGCGAGCCGGCGGCAGATCTCACCCACTGTCCGGCCCTGCGCCAACTCCACCTCAGCCTGCCGCAACAGACCGATGATCTGTTCCGCCGCGTGACGCTTCCTCGGCATCCCTGCCTCCTTCCAAGGAGGCCAACCCTCTCATCACAAGCGGATCATCTGCAGGGGGGAAGGTCAAGCTTCACCCCCTTCGGGCCGCGCTTGACCATGCTTCGGAGTTTCCGCCTCGGAGGGGCCGATGTGCGGGCCAATGATTTAGCGGCGGCCTTCGGCATTGCAGGCGCCAGCAACTATGGCTGCGACGGGTTGGACGCGCTGCGTCCAACAGGCGGCCGCCCTCGCGTTGGCGCAAATAGGTGGCGTCCAGTCAAAGATGTGGCCACTCGCCCTTCAGCGATCGGTCGAAAAAGGCCATCACCCGTTCGTCGATGTCCTTGCACAGCCTGGAGACGGTGGATTCGGAGATGCTCGAAAGGCCCATGGCCTGCAACAGCTCCTCCACTCGGCGGGTGGAGATGCCGCTGATCCAGGCCACCTAGATCATCGCGACCAGGGCTTTTTTCGGAGGTCTTCCTGGGCCCGAGGAAGGGCGGAAAGTAGGTGCCCTGGCGCAGCTTGCGGGCGCGCAGCGCCAGCGAGCTCACCCCGTTGTCGAGCCTACGGTCACGAAAGCCGTTGCGGTAGGTCAGCCGCTCGCCAGCGCGTTCGCGGCGGGCGGTGCCGATTTGTCCTTCCACATCGCCCTCCATGCGCAATTGCACCACCGCCTCGGCAGCGGAACGCAGGAAATCGGCGTCGGCAGCTCGATGCGGCGGCCAACACCTATACGCCTCCTCCGGAGGATGCGGTGACAGCGGGCTCGCGCGGCCTGCGCCGATGCGGGGCATCGGGCCAGGACTGGCCGCGGCCATGGCCGCGGCCGATGGCTGCCGGCTGCGCTACTCCGCCTGCACCCCCGCGGCACGCAGGAGGCGCGTGTTGATCCCAATGCCGGTCTGCACCAGGGCCATGACCTGCGCACTGGTCTCAAAGCCACCGCGCGGGGTGACACCGGTCATTTCGTTCACCCGTTCGACGCTTCGCTGGATGGCCTGGCGGAAGGCATTGCCCAGCGCCGCGAGTGCCTCGGGCGGCGTGCGCTTCGGTGCAACGATCGGGAAGAATTCCTCATGGATCACGCCAGGCATGCCCGCCTGCGGGGCGCTAGGCACGCCGGGGAGCGCCGGGCTGGGCTGTTCTGCAAGCACCGCGAGGGCGCGCAACGTTCCGCCGCGCACATGCCCGATTGCGGAGGCCATTGTCGGGGTGCCGAACTGCGCCTCGCCCGAGACCAGGGCCGTGATGCTCGGGCCGCCGCCGCGATAATGCACCGTCTCGGCCTGCACGTTCATACGCGCCATCAGCACCAGGCCGCCGATATGCGGGCCGCTGCCAGGGCCGGCCGAGGCGTAGTTGAGCCGGCCGGGACTGGCACGCAGCAGCGCCAGCAATTCCTCCGCCGTGCGCGCCGGGACTGCTGCGCCGACCACGAGCAGGTGCGGCGAGAAGCCCGCCACCGCCACGCCGTCGAAATCGCCCAGCGTGTCATAGGGCAGGTTGGCGACGACCGCGGGCACCGTGGCGAGAGAGCTGTTGATGAGCACCGTGTGCCCATCCGCCGGCGCACGCGCCGCGGCCTCGGTGCCGATGACGCTGCCCGCGCCGGCCCGGTTCTCGATGATGACGGGCTGGCCCAGGATCTGGCTTGCCGGTTCCGCGATGATGCGGGCCAGGATGTCGTTCGACCCGCCCGGCGCGGCAGGCACGATCAAGCGGATCGGCCGCGAGGGCCGCCAGCTGGAGGTGCCCTGGGCCTGGACGAGCGCCGGCGCGGAAAGGCCTGCGAAGGCGAGGATGAATCGGCGAGTGAGCTTCATGGACGTCTCCCGGGTGATGGCTTCGGCTTGAACGCCGTGCCTTGATCTTGAACAGAACACTGGCCTCGCCTGCGACCAGGCGGGGCTCGCGCTCGAAGGCCTGCCCCCCGAGATACGTCACGGGCGGTAACGGCAACGAACACTTCCATCCGCCCACACTTCCCGGTTGGCAGGTGATGGGCGCGAGGTTTGCGCAACCCGGCCCTTCGATCAAGCAGGGCGGGCGCACACCGATGGGCGCAGCGGCCCTGGGAACCGGCAGGACTTGTCCTGTCCCGCTTTCCCGCGCTGGGCCGCTGCCTCTCATGCGGCGGCTCGCCTCCCGATGACGCGCCGCGCGGCCCGCCCGATGTTGTCGAGGTGCAGTTGCATCGCCTCCGCCGCCGCCTGCGGCTCGCGCGCCTCGATCGCCGCGGCGATCCGCCGGTGGTCGAGCCATGACCTGCGCATGGCCCCCGGCGCGTCCAGCGCGTGGTGGCTGAGCTCGGAGGATTGCCCATAGGCCTCCGCGAGCAGCGCCGCGAGCAGCCGGTTGCCCCCAGCGCGCTGGAGGGTCGCGTGAAACTCCGAACCCGCGATGTGGAAGGCGCCTGGGTCGTCCAGTGCGCGACCCTGCGTCTCGGCAAGTTCCCGCAGCCGTGCGCGTGTCGCCGCCCCGGCGTTGCGCGCAGCCTCGCGCGCCGCCGCGACTTCGAGCACAAGGCGCGCGCCCAGCACCTCCTCCGGCGTGTAGCGGGCTGCGATGGCGGGGCGGGCAGTCCAGCTGGCCGCCGGAAGCACCCGCGAGCGCGCGCCCTGCGCGACCTCGACCAGGCCCCGCGCGGCGAGCGCATGGATCGCCCCGCGCACCGTTTCGCGACTGACGTCGAGCTGCGCCGCCAGGTCGCGTTCCCCCGGCAGGGCGTCGCCCGGGCGCAACAGGCCGGACATGATCATGCCGGCGAGCCGATCCGTGATCTGTTCACGCATGGTGCGCTTCGACACGGCTGACTGCAGGAGGGCAAGGTTGTCGAGCATCGTGGGCACGATAACAGCGCGCGTGGGGCAAGGTCTACTGGTCTGGTCATCGGACCGGTTGACAAGCTGCTCGCGCCTCGGGCAGACACGAAGCGAGACAAATCCGGCAGGAGAGGCAGCTCGCCTCCCGGGAGGAAGCCGCCATGGCGCGAACCGCGTCGACCCTTATGCAGCCGGCTACCCCGCCGCCGCTTGCCCTGCCGCCAAACCGCGGCACCCAGACCAGCCGGAGAAGCGCCGCATGACGCCCCGCCTCGCCCTCGTCCTCGGTGATCCCGCCGGAATCGGCCCTGAAATCATGGCCAAGCTGCTGGCCGAGGAGGCCAACCGTACCAAGGCCTCGCTGCTGCTGGTGGCGGACCCGGACGAGCTGGCGGAGGGGATGCGGATCGCGGGCGTGGACCTGCCCATCACGCGCGTCAACGACCCCGCCGCGCTACTGCCGGGCCGCATCGCGCTGCACGAAGTGCGACGCCGCGCGCCGATCCCACGCGGCCAGTCCAGTGCGGAGGGCGGCACGCATGCGATGGACACGCTGCGCGAATGCCTCGCGCTGGCACAGGCCGGCACGGTGGATGGCATCTGTTTCGCACCGCTCAACAAGGCCTCTCTACACATGGCGAAAATGGGCCATCCGGACGAGTTGCACTGGTTCGCGGAGGTACTGGGCCACAAGGGCGCGCACAGTGAGTTCAACGTGCTTGATGGTCTCTGGACCTGTCGCGTTACCAGCCATGTCGCCCTGCGCGAGGTGGCGGATCTGATCACGCCGGAGAAGGTGATCGGCGCGGTTGCGTTGATCCGCGATGCGCTGGTCCAGGCCGGCATCGAGCAGCCACGCATCGCGGTCTGCGGCCTGAACCCGCACAATGGCGACAACGGCGCCTTCGGCCGCGAGGAGATCGAGATCATCGCCCCGGCGTTGGACGAGGCGCGCCGCCGCGGCCTGCCCTGTGAGGGGCCCTATCCCGCCGACACCATCTTCCTGCGCGCCCAGCCCAAAGCCGACGGCACGCGCGACGTGGATGCGATCGTTACGATGTATCATGACCAGGGGCAGATCGCGATGAAGCTGATGGGCTTCTGGCGCGGCATCACGGTGGCCGGCGGCGTGCCGGTGCCGATCGCGACCTGCGCGCATGGCACGGGCTTCGACATCCAGGGCAAGGGCATCGCGCGCGTCGGCGCGCTGCAGGCGGCCTTCGACCTGGCCTGCACGATGGGCGCGCGGCGCCGGGCGCAGGGCTGAGACGCGATGTCCACGAAGAAGCCGCTGCGCAGCCAGGCCTGGTTCGGCCGGCAGGACAAGATGGGGTTCTACTATCGCTCCTTCCTGAAGAATTCCGGGACGCCGCAAGACCAGTTCGATGGCCGCCCTGTCATCGGCATCTGCAACACCTGGTCCGAGCTCACGCCCTGCAACGGGCATTTCCGCGACCTGGCGCGGCATGTGCGCGACGGCGTGCTGGAAGCCGGCGGCTATCCGCTGGAATTCCCCGTCTCCTCGCTGGGCGAGGTGACGATGCGCCCGACCGCGATGCTGTATCGCAACCTCGCCGCGATGGATGTTGAGGAAGCGCTGCGCGCGCATCCGCTCGACGGCGCCGTGCTGCTGATGGGCTGCGACAAGACGACGCCTTCGCTGGTGATGGGTGCCGCGAGCGTGGACCTGCCCACCATCGGCGTATCGGGCGGGCCGCAGCTGCGCGGGGTGTATCGCGGGCAGATCATCGGCTCCGGCACCAACATCATCTCGATGAGCGAGCAGCTGCGCGCCGGCGAGGTAACGCTCGCGGAATTTCATGAGGCGGAGGCGGGCATGAACCGCTCCGCCGGTTCGTGCATGACGATGGGTACGGCATCGACCATGGCCTCGCTGGTTGAGGCGATGGGGCTTGGGCTGCCGCAGAATGCGGCGATTCCGGCCGCCGATGCGCGGCGCAACCTGCTGGCGCGTATGGCCGGGCGGCGCATCGTGGAGATGGTGCGGGAAGACCTCACCATCTCGAAGATCCTGACGCGCGCGGCGTTCGAGAATGCGGTGCGCGTGCTGGGGGCGATCGGTGGTTCGACCAATGCGGTGGTGCATCTGCTGGCGATCGCACGACGGCTCGGCGTGCCCTTCACGCTTGACGACCTCGATGCGCTTGGCCGCGGCATCCCGTGCCTGGTGGATCTGATGCCGTCGGGCCGCTTCCTGATGGAGGATTTCTACGAGGCCGGCGGCCTGCCCGTGGTGCTGCGCGCGCTTGGCGAGGCGGGGCTGTTGAACCGCGATGCACCGACCGCGAACGGCAAGCCGATCTGGGAGAATGTGCAGGACGCGCGCTGCTGGCGGCCTGACGTCATCACGCCGTGGGACGCGCCGTTCAAGCCGGATGCCGGCATGGCGGTGCTGCGCGGCAACCTCGCGCCGGATGGCGCGGTGATCAAGCCGTCCGCCGCCTCGTCGCACCTCATGCGCCACACGGGCCGCGCGGTGGTGTTCGAGACCATCGAGGACCTGCACGCCCGTAAGGATGACCCCGCGCTCGACATCGATGCGGACTGCATCATGGTGCTGAAGAATTGCGGGCCGAAGGGCTACCCCGGCATGGCGGAGGTCGGGAATATGCCGATCCCTGCCAAGCTGCTGAAGCAGGGCGTGCGCGACATGATCCGCATCAGCGATGCGCGCATGTCCGGCACCGCCTATGGCACTGTGGTGCTGCACGTCGCCCCCGAGGCCGCGGCCGGCGGGCCGCTGGCGCTGGTGCGGAACGGCGACCTCATCACGCTCGACGTCGCCGCGCGGAGCCTGCAACTGCATGTGGATGAAGCGGAGCTCGCCGCTCGCCGCGCCGCCTGGGTCCCGCCCGCGCCGCACGCCACGCGTGGCTACGTGAAGATGTACCTGGACCACGTGACGCAGGCCAACGAGGGCGCCGACCTCGACTTCCTCGCCGGCTCCTCCGGCGCGCCGGTGCCGCGCGACAACCATTGAGGACATGCTGATGCCGCAAGCTTATGGCGGGGTCTTCCCGGTCGTCCCGACCATCTTCCACGCGGATGGGGCCCTCGACCTGGAGGGGCAGAGGCGGGCGATCGACTTCATGATCGACGCTGGCTCCGAGGGGCTCTGCATCCTCGCCAATTTCTCCGAGCAGTTCGTGCTGACGGACGAGGACCGCGAGCGTGTCATGGTGGTCGCGCTGGAACACGTGTCGGGCCGCGTACCGGTGATCGTGACCACAACGCATTTCGCCACCCATGTCTGCGCAGAGCGCAGCCGCCGCGCCCAGGAGATGGGTGCGGCGATGGTGATGATCATGCCACCCTATCACGGCGCGACCATCCGCGTTGGCGAGGCCGGCATCTTCGACTTCTTCCGCCGCGTCTCCGACGCGATTTCCATCCCGATCATGATCCAGGATGCGCCGGTCAGCGGCACGACACTCTCCGCCGCGTTCCTGGCACGCATGGCGCGCGAGATCGCGAACGTTTCCTACTTCAAGATCGAGGTGCCGCAGGCGGCGGCGAAGCTGCGGGAGCTGATCGTGCTGGGCGGGGATGCGGTGGTCGGGCCCTGGGACGGGGAGGAGGCGATCACACTGATGGCCGACCTCGACGCAGGTGCCACGGGATCCATGACCGGCGGAGGCTTCCCCGACGGCATACGGCAGATTACCGATGCCTGGTTCGCGGGCAACCGCGCCGGCGCGATGGACGCCTATGGCCGCTGGCTGCCGCTCATCAACCACGAGAACCGGCAGTGCGGCCTGCTTGCGGCGAAGGCGCTGATGGAGGAAGGCGGCGTGATCCGTTGTGGCGCGCCGCGCGCCCCGATCGCGCCACTGCATCCGGCCGCGCGCGCGGGCCTGATCGAGATCGCGCGGCGCCTCGATCCGCTGGTGTTGCGCTGGGCAGGCTGAGGGGCGCGCTTAGAGTCGGTGCGGATGGCCTCGAGGTCAGACGTGGGCGGCATGGCGCGGATCGGCTCGGGCGGGGCGGCGGGTGCGGTGGTCATGGGGGTTGTCTGGGGCGTGGGTGCGATGGGCGTCGCGGGCGGCGCCGGCGCGGTGTCCGGCGAAGCCGGCGACGTCTCGGGCATGGGTGGTTCCTCGGGGATGGTCAGGCCGGGTTCGATGGTGGTGGCGGGGGTCCCTGGTCCCCCTCGTCACGGACGACGGCGGCCGCGTCCACGGGGTTCGGCACGATTGATTTCTCGTAGGGCTCCCAATTCACGGCGCGGTGGATGGTCTGGCCGCTGCTGACATCGGGCCGCGGCTCGTAGCCGTGCACCCGGTAGCCGACGCTGACGCTTTGCGGCGTGCCGTCGGCAACGGGCTGCCAGACCGGCTCGACGTCATCGGCGCCGCTGAACCGGAGCGTGGCGTAGCTGGAGCGTGTGCGGCGCCAGCGCGAGGTCGCCTTTCCGGCGAACCTTTCCGCGCTGCGGCTGCGGCCCTGGGATGGGGTGACGGTGGCCCTCGACCGGGTGGGACGCTTCCCGGCGCGGGTGACGGGCTGGCGGTTGTCTCCGGATGGCGGGGTGGATATTTCTCTCGCGGAGGAGGACCCCTCCGTCTCGAACTGGAACACCGCGGTGGACGAGCGCGCCGCCGGCGACAGCCCTTCCGTGGTGCTGCCCAACCCGGGCGCCATCGCCGCGCCGGCTGCCATTGTTGTGGCAACGCACATCACCGCCGCCTTTTGGGCGCTGGGCGTGTCCTGGTCGCCTGTTGGCTCGGCGTATCTCGCCGGCTACGAGCTCGAGTTCATGCCGGCCTCCGTTACCGTCTGGCAGGGCTATGGCGGGGCCCCGGGCGCCACCGCGGCCTCGGTCACGACCACCGAGCCCACCCGCCTTTCGGGCGCGCGCCGTGGCGCGCAGTGGCGCCGTGTCGGGCTGGCGCGAGGCGGCGGTGCCGGGTGCCGCTGATGCATGATGCACCTCTCGGCGGCGCGTCCCCGCATCCCACGATCCCAGTACTTTCATCGAACGGCCGTTCTCCACCCGGAGAACGGCCTTTTTAGTATCCGAACCCCCCCGCGGCCATCCGCCTCAGAGCCCATCCGGGAAGTTTGGATTGACGCTGAGGGCTTTGCTGCCAGCCGTCGAAGCATGATCCGGATCATGGCCATACGTACGAAGGCGGCTGCGATGCGGCAGTGGCGCTCAAAGTCGCGGGCGAGACGGCGGTTGCGGCTGATCCAGCCGATGGTGCGCTCGACGATCCAGCGCTGGCGCGCTCTGCGTTCCCGGTTCGCGGCGTTCACCTCGGCGACGTAGGCCTGGGCGTATTCCTCCACCAACGCCGGCGCCAGCAGCCGCTCCTTGAGGCCGAGCAGCACTCGATCCAGTACGGCATCGCGCGCCACCGTGCGGCGGTTTCCGCAAGTGCCGCGCTCGAGGTGGTTCGAGCAGCCGCGCGGGCCGCCGCTGCCCACGATGCTCATCGGCGCATTGCACAGGTCGCAGCGCACCAGGCCGGCCAGCGGCCACCGGGGGCGTCGAGCCGCGGCGAGGGCGCTACCGCGGTTCGGCGGCGAGGCCGAGACGACAGCCTGCCGGCCTGCCTCCAGGCGTCGCTCCCGTTATTGGGCACTGATCCCGCGAGACCGGATCACCGCAAGCCACCGGCGCCGCTCTGATGTCAGGAAGGGCCTGAACTCCTCCGGTGTCATCACCCGCGGGAAGACGGCACCGGTCCGCAGCGTCGCCATCACCTCCGGCACCTGCATCGCCTCCGCAACGCCGCGATGCAGGCGCTGGATGATTTCATCGGGCGTACCGGCTGGGGCGAACATGGCGAGCAGGGTCGTTCCCTCGAAACCCGGCACGGCGGCTTCCGCGATGGTGGGCACATCGGGGGCTAGGGGGCTACGCTGCGCGCTGGTGACGGCGACGCCGATGATGTCGCCGTTGCGCATCTGCGGCAGGGCGGTCACGGCCTCCACGAAGGCCATCTGCACCTCGCCGGTGATCAGCGCCTGCATCGCCGGCGCGCCGCCGCGATAGGTGATGTTCTCCACCTGGATGCCTGCACCTTCCAGGAAAAGCTCGGTGATCATGTGCGCGCTGCTGCCCGCGCCCGATGATGCGTAGCTCAGCTTTCCCGGCTCGGCCTTGGCGCGGGCGATGAAGGCGCCGATGTCCCGCATCGGGTGCTTGGGGCTGAGGCACATGAAAAGCGACGACGTGCTGACGGACCCGATCGGCGTGAAGTTCGTCTCCTCGTCATAGCCGCGCTGCGGGTACAGGTGCCCGGACATGGAGTAGGTGCCGCTGCCCGCGAACAGCAGCGTGTACCCATCCGGCCGCGCCCGCGCGACATGGCCGGAGCCGATGGTGCCGCTCGCGCCCGGCCGGTTCTCCACCACGAAGCTGCCGCCAAGGATGCGCTGCAATTGCTGCGCGACGATTCGCGCGACCGTGTCAGTGGACCCGCCCGGGGCGAAGGAGACTACGATGGAAACCGGGCGCGTGCCCGGATAGGCGGCAGGCTGCGCCGCGGCGGCGGCAGGCAGCAGGCCGAACGTCGCGGCGCCGAGCCCGCGGCGGGTGAGGGTGGCTGTCATGGCATTGTCCCCATTTTGTCACGAAACGGTAACGCAGGCTGCCGATCCGTCAAGCAAGGCGGGTCAACCGCCGTCGGCCCGCCAGGCGGGGACGGGGTCGGGGAAGCCGCCGCACCACGCCATTCTCTTCCCCGGAAGCGATGCCGGATGCCCTCCAGAAAGTCGTGTCCCGGGTGGTGGTGTAGGAGGCCCATAGCCTGGGGCGCGTAGCGAAGCCCCTGGCTGAGCGGAGCGGAGCGCCCCAGGCGGCCACCGCGGTGATGCTCGGTAGGGTTGGGTTGTTGAGACCTGCAACCCCTGACCTTGGACCGACCACGATGACCGACGACAAGATCGCCCTTCGGCAGATGCTGGAGAAGGGCTCCGACGCAACCTTCCTGCGCGAGATGATCGGCTTCGCCGCGCAGCGCCTGATGGAACTGGAGGTGGGCGAGGTGACCGGCCGCCCATGGCGAGCGCAGCCCGGACCGCCTGGTGCAGCGCAACGGCTACCGTGACCGGGACTGGCAGACGCGGGCCGGCACGGTCGAGCTGCGGATCCCGAAGCTCCGGCGCGGCTCGTATTTTCCTGCCTTCCTGGAGCCCCGCAGGACCGCCGAGAAGGCGCTCACAGCGGTGAGCCAGGAAGCCTACGTCCAGGGCATCTCGACGCGGTCCGTGGACGATCTGGTGCGCGCCATGGGGATGGAGGGCATCAGCCGCAGCCAAGTCTCGCGCCTCTGCGCCGAGATCGACGACCGCGTCCGCGACTTCCTCGCCCGCCCCATCGAGGGCGACTGGCCGTATCTCTGGCTTGATGCGATCTACGTGAAGGTGCGCGAGGCCGGCCGCATCGTCCCGGTCGCCGTCACCATCGCGGTGGGCGTCAACGCCGATGGCCGGCGCGAGGTGCTGGGGATGGCGGTCGGTAGTTCTGAGGCCGAGCCCTTCTGGCTGGACTTCCTCCGCAGCCTGAAGCGGCGCGGCCTGGCGGGCGTGAAGCTCGTCGTCTCCGACGCCCATGAGGGGCTGAAGGCGGCCGTGACGAAGGTGCTGCGCGCCACCTGGCAGCGCTGCCGCGTCCACTTCGCCCGCAACGCGCTGGCCCATGCGGGCAAGGCGCAGCGCCGCATCGTCTCGGCCTGGATCGGCACCGCCTGTGCCCAGGAGGACGCGACCGCTGCACACGCCCGGTGGCGCACCGTCACCGACCAACTCCGCCCCAAGGTGCCAAAGCTCGCCACGCTGATGCACCGCGCCGGGGAGGACGTCCTCGCCTACATGCACTTCCCCGCCGCGCACCGGACCAAGCTGCACAGCACCAATCCCATCGAGCGCCTCAACGGCGAGATCAAGCGCAGGACCGATGTCGTCGGCATATTCCCGAACGAGGCCGCCGTGGTGCGCCTTGTCGGTGCCATCCTGCTCGAGCAGTCCGACGAGTGGGCCACCCGGCGATCCCGCTACATGACCCTGGAAGCCATCAACACCATCAGCGATACTGCCACCGTCAGGCTATCGGCCGTGCCAGCCCGACCCGGCGGCCCAACCCCCCTGAGGATCATCGCGCTCCTACACCAAGCGATGGGACACGACCTGCTGGAACAGGGAGTGCGCGGTGTGCGCGGACCAGGTCGGCCAGGACGCCAGGTTCGCTGGGACAGGCGAGGAAGCGGCACCTCGCGGCATGGTCCGAAGAGGCCAGACCACAACAGCAGGACGAAGCGATCAACGCCCCGTTTGGCCCGGCATCAGTCGGCGCGCAGCCGCCAGCCCCAATGCGGCGGCGGATGTCCGGCGAAAGGGATCGGGGTGCGCATGATGCGATCCGCCAGCAGGCAGCCCAGCCAGGCCTCCCGACGCCCCGGCCCGGCGAAGGCGAGGGAGGAGACATTGGCGAGCGGACTGCCCCCGGCCTCTGCCATATCCTGTGGCACCAGAGTGCCGGCGGCACTGCCGCGCGCGATGCGCTCGATATGCTCCGGCACGCCGGCGTCGAGGTGCCGGGTGACGCCGCCGGTGGCCGGGTCCACCCGCAGCAGGCGGTTGGCAACGATGGCCGTGACCCAGACCTGGCCTTCCTCGTCGAAGGCCAGCCCATCCGGATACTCGCCCGGTCCGAACTCCGCGACCACCTGCTTGGGGCCGAGCGTGCCATCCGCGGCCAACGGGAAGCGCGAGAGGCGTTGTGTATAGGTCTCATTCACATACAGGAAGCGGCCATCGGGGGAGGGCATGCATTCATTGGTGTAGCCCAGCCCGTCCGCCACGATGCGGCTGCCGCGATCATCCTGCACCACGATGAAGCCGGTGCAGGCCCGCGGCGTCCAGTCCAGGTGGCGCGGCGACAGGCGGGTGGAGACGGTGGCCCACAGCCGCCCCGCGATGTCGCGCACCGCGTAGTTGGTCGGCGGCAGCGCCACGCCATCGACCTCGCGCAGCAGCGGCGTCACCTGGCCGTCGCGAGCCAGCCGGAAGACGCCGCCCTCCGCATTGCCGAGATGCGCCAGGATGAAGGCGCCATCGGGCTCGAAGGCGATGCCGTTTGGCTTCAGGCCCTCCGGCAGGTCCGCCGTCTCGCCCCTGATGAGGCGGTGCGAGCCATCCGCCGCCAACGCCGCGACGCCGCCGCGGAAATCCGCCGCGAACACCGCGCCATCCGGCGCCACCAGCACGCATTCCGGCCGCACCAGACCGCTGCCATGGAAGGAAACATCCTGCATCTGCATCAGCGGAACCATGCGACGGGCGCCATGACGAAGGCGGGGAAGTAGGTCACGATCACCAGCACCAGGCAGCACAGTGCAAACATCGGGCCGAGTTCCTTGGTGATGCCCCACATGCGCGCATCGGCGATCTTCGCCGAGACGAACAGCGTGCCGCCGACCGGCGGGGTGAACAACCCGATCGCCAGGTTGCACACCATGATGAGGCCGAGATGCACCGGGTCGATGCCAAGGTCGCGGGCCACCGGCAGCAGCAATGGCGCCGTCAGGATCAGGGCCGGAACCGGCTCCAGGAAGATGCCGAGCAGCAGCAGCGCGATGTTCACCACCAGCAGAAACTCCCACTTGCCGAGGTCCCAGGCGCGCAGGATGGCGACCAGGTCCATCGGCACGCCCTCCATCGTCATGACCCAGGCGAAGGCGGTGGTGGCACCGATGACGAGCATGACGGTGGCGGAGGTGATGAAGCTGTCGCGCAGGATGCGCGGCACATCGGCCAATGCCAGTTCGTTGTAGATGAAGCGGCCGACCAGCAGCGCGTAGAACACCGCGACGGCAGCGGCTTCCGTCGGCGTGAAGACGCCTCCGAAGATGCCGCCCAGGATCACCACCGGAAACAGCAGCGCCGGAATGCAGCCCTTGAAGGAAGCGATCAGCTCATCCGCCGAGGTGCGCTGCCCGCCCGGGTCCCAGCCGCGCGTCTTGCCGACATGCATGCACCACAAGATCAGCGCGCCGCCGAACAGCAGACCGGGGATGAAGCCGGCCAGGAACAGCTCCTTCACCGACACATTGCCCATGAAGGCGAAGATCACCATCGGGATGGAGGGGGGGATGATGATGCCGATGGTGCCGGCAACGGCGACCAGTGCCGCGGCAAACTCCTTCGTGTAGCCGCGCTGCTTCATGCCCGGGATCATCACCGAACCGATCGCGGCGCTGTCCGCCACGGCCGAGCCCGAGACACCGGAGAACAGCATCGAGGAGGATACCGTCACCACGCCCAGCCCGCCGCGCAGGAAGCCCAGCGCCTTCGACGCGAAGTCGATCATCCGCCGGCCGACGCCGCCGGCCACCATGATTTCGCCTGCCACGATGAACATCGGCACGGCGAGCAGGTGGAATGGCTCGACGCCACCGATGAAGGACAGCAGCATGCCCTCCATCACGTAGAAATTGTCCGACATCTGCATGTAGGCGAAGGTCGCGATCAGCATCGCCCAGACCAGCGGGACGCCGAACATGGCTATCACCATGAACAGCGCGAAGATCGTCAGGAACAGCGACATCAGGCGGCCCTCTCGCGCACCGGGCCGCACAACAGGCGCTGCGCTATGAAGATCAGGCCGAACACCGAACCCACCGGCATGGCCGCATAGGCGAGGCCCATGGGGATGTAGGTGACGGACAAGGTCTGCTGCATCATCTGCGCCGAAAGACTCCAGCCATAGATCAGCAACGTCACCAGCACGCCCGCCGCCGCGGCATCCGCCACCCAACCCAGGATGCGGCGAAGGCCCGGCCCTGCGGCATCCACCATCTCCGTGATCGAGAGATGCGCACCGAGTTGAAGCGCCCGCGCGCCGCCCAGGAAGGTGAGCCAAAGGAACACGAACTCACCGATCTCATTCACCCAGGCGAGCGACAGGTTGAAGACGTAGCGGGCGATGACGTTGATGAGCACCACCAGGCACAGCCCGCCACCGCCGATGGCGAGGAACAGGTCCAGCGCGCGCCCGAGCAGGGCGCAGCCGCGATCGAGCGCGCGCATCGCTCAGCTCCGCGCGCGCAGCGTGGCGGCTTCGGCCATGAAGGCATCCACCTGTTCCTGTCCGTATTCCTGCCGGGCCCGCGCGATGGCGCCCTGCGAGGCATCGCGCCAGGGGCCGAGATCCGGCCGCGCGATGGTGGCGCCCTTTTCAGTCATCTGCCGCAGCAGCGCCTCGTCATTCGCCGCGACCTGCTGGCGGTTGTGCTGGCCGCTTTCGCGCCCGGCCTGCATCAGTGCGTCGCGTGCATTCTGTGGCAGGGATTGCCAGACCCGCTCGGACGCGCACAGCCACAACGGGGAGTAGATGTGGTTGGACAGCGTGATGTGCTTCGCGACCTCGTGGAAGCGCTGGCTGAAGATGGTGTCGATCGGGTTTTCCTGGCCATCCACGGTGCCCTGCTGGATCGCGAGGTAGACTTCCGTCACCGGCAGCACCACCGGGTTCCAGCCCTGGCTTTCCATGATCCAGCGGATCATGTCGACCGGGGCGATGCGCAGCTTGCGGCCACGCACGGCGGCGGGCGATGGCAGCGCGAAGGTCGTGGAAAAGCAGCGGAAGCCAGCCTCCCAATCGCCCACCACGCGCATGCCGCGGCCGATCAGCGCCTGCTTCTGGGATGCGATGAAGCGGCTTTCGTCGTACAGCCGCCAGCCCTGCTGGTAGTTCTCCGCCAGGTAGGGCAGCGCGATCAGGTTCAGCGGGCGGGTGTGCGTGGCATAGGTGACCACGCCGGTGATGGCGAGGTCGATGGAGCCCACGGCCACCTGTTCCAGGCTGCGCGCGTCATTGGCCAACTGGCCCGAATGGAACACCTGCACGCGATACTGCCCATCCGTCAGTTCCTGCACGCGGCGTCCGAACAGCAGGGCGGCTTCCTGGCGCGCGCCGATGTCGGTGTCCGTGTGATTCAGGCGCAGCGTGCGGACACGTGCCTGCGCCGTGGCGATGGCGGGCGCCGCGAGCAGCCCGGCGGTGCCGAGCAGCGCGATGCGCCGCGTGGTCCTGATCTGATCCATTTTTGCTTCCTCCCCTTCTGTTGCGTGGCAGGCTAGACAGGCACGAGGCGACCCTCCGCGGCGGAGCGATAGATGGCTTCCTCGATCTCCATGTTGCGCAGCCAGGCGCGGCCGGTGTTCGGCACCGGCGCCTGCTGCGTCACATGCGCCAGCGCGGCGCCGGATTGGCGAAACACGCAGTCGCCGCCGTAGCCGCGGCGTTCCCAGGTGTAGGCGTGCTCGGCTTCCGTGCCGCCATGCGGGCGCAGGAACAGGCGGCCATGGCCATCAAGGCGAAGCTGCCCGCCGGTGCCCTCCACCAGCAGCACGCCATTGGTCATGCGCGGATCATCGCTCGGGTGGTCGATCAGGCGGTTGCCGTCGACGATGCCGCTGCGGCGCGGATTGGCGAAGCTGAACAGCACGGTCGCCGCATCTTCGCCCATAATGGCCGGGTTCAGCGTGCGCAGCCGAGCGAACACGCCAGCGACTTCGCCGAACAGAAGGCGGAACACGTCGATCAGGTGGATGATCGTCTCATGCACCAGGAAGCGCGGCATGGTGCGGAAATAGGGCTGGCGGGAGAGGTAGGCTTCCGGTCCCTGTCCGTCGCCTGAGCGCAGACGGAAGGAAAGGTCCAGCGGCTCGCCGATCGCGCCATCCCGCACCAGGCGCGCTGCCTCCTCGAACCATGGCATGAACCGGAAATTCTCATGCACCATCAGCGGAATGCCGGCTTGCTCCGCCTGCCGCACGATGGCCACGGCGGTGACGTAGTCCGGCGCCAGCGGCTTCTGGCAGATCGCGGGAATGCCGCGCGCGGCGCACAGCGCGACGAGCGCCGCATGGGTCTCGGGGGGCGTGACGATATCGACCAGCCCGGGCCGCACCGCATCCAGCATGGCGGCGGCATCGGTGAAGGCGCGGGCTGGCGGAAAGCGCGCCGCGGCGGCGTCCGCCTTGGCGGCATCGTGGTCGCAGATCGCGGCAAGTTCTACCGGCAGCCGCGACCACGCATCGTGGTGGAACTGCGCGAAGTAGCCTGCCCCGATCACGGCGACCTTCATGCCGGAATCTGCTCCGCCACGGCCTTCGCCACCTCCATGGTGCCGGAGCCGCCGAATTCGGCGGTGCGCAGGCCGTTGGCGAAGGCGGCATCCACCGCCGCCTCCAGCTCCGTCGCCGCATCGGACCAGGC
>NZ_JAUYTS010000052.1 GCF_030695085.1 Falsiroseomonas sp.
ACCTGGGCCTGCACCAGGAAGGCCGGGGTGCCGGCCGCCACCGGCACCGCGTCGACGCGCCAGCCATCGGCCCACACGCCCCCAAAGCCGCCCAGGCCGCGCGCGCGGCCCGCCACCCGGCGCAGGCTGCGCTGGCGCAACGCCATGCCCAGCAGGTGCCATCCCAGCACCACGGAGATCGGCCCGTGCCAGGCCAGCGCGGTCCAGCTGATGGTGAAGGGGAAGGGCATGCTGGGATCGCCGAACAGCGTCATCGCGTAGACGCCCTCTCCGATCCAGCCAAAGGCGGCACCGATCAGCAGCAGCCCCCAGGCATCGTGCACGCGGAAATGCTGCATCAGCACCAGGGTCAGGTAGCCGAAATAGCTGTAGAGCAGCCAGGAAAGCGGGCGATCCTGAAGCCCCTCATCCGGCCGCAGCTGCGACCAGAACACCGCCTCCGAAAAGAAGTACAGGATGTAGCCGGTGCCGAGCAGCAGGCCGATGCGCCGCGCGAGGGGGCCGAGCGACGTCATCGCCGCAGCTCCGCCCCGCGCGGTCCGTGCTCCAGCGCCACCCGGCGCAGCGCCGCCGAATACCCCGCCAGAATCCAGACAGTCTTCGCCAGCGCAAGGTGCCCGAATGCGGCGCAGATCAGGAAGCCAAGCAGGGAGGCCACAAGGCAGTCCGCCAGAAGGCCCCAGGCCGGGCCACCATGCCGGCGCGCCACGGCCAGGTCACGGAACATGAAGAAGATGATGCCGCCAAAGGCGACCATGCCGAACAGACCGAATTCAACCCAGACCTGCACAACCGTGTTGTGCGGCATGATCCATTCCAGCCGATCCTCGCCGCTGGCGACGCGCCTTTCGATATTCGCCTGCCAGAGGCGCACGTCCTCCGGCACGTCGGGCCGGGTGTCCAGCCACCCCATGAAATTCGGGCCGTACTGGTTGTAGCCGTAGCCGGCGATGGGGCGTTCCAGCACCAGCGCGGCGCCACCGCGCAGCAGCCAGCTCCGCAGTGGGGTGCTGCCTTCCTGGATATATTGCACGGAGTACAACCGCTCCAGCCCCGCCGGATTCCACAGGGCGAAGCCGATGCCGCCGAGCAGCCCGGCCAGCAGCAGCGGCTTCAGCGGCAGGCGCCCGCGGATCAGCAGGTAGACCACCGAGATCGCGAGCGCGATGACGGCGGAGCGGGTGAAGGACAGCACCACGCCGACGCTTTGCAGACCCGCCGCCGCCAGTATCAGCAGCCGCGCCACCGGCGCCGCGAAGCGCATGAACAGGAACAGGTTCACCGGCAGCACCGCCACCAGCATGTAGCCGAACCAGTTGGAATCGGAGAGTCCGCCGGTGATCCGCTTGACCTCCACGCCGTCCAGCGAATCCCGGTCGATGATCGCGCCGATATTGCCCTGGACCAGGCTGGGGTCGTCGGATTCGATGGCCAGGTTCGGCAGCAGGAACTCCGCCAGCCCGATCAGGCTCGACAGGGTCATGCAGGCGGTCAGGGCGATGCAGGCATGGATCAAGGCACGCGCGGATTCGCCTGCGATGTTGGCGATCATCACCGTCAGCAGGACAAGCTGGATGTAGCGCGCCAGCCCCTCCATGCCGCCGAAATGGGCCGGTGCGGTAACCGCGGAAATCAGCACCATCGCCAGGAAGCCGGCCAGGGCCGGTATCTGCGGCGACCAGGTGACGGGCAGCCTGTGCAGGATGCTGCGGGTGATCCACACGGCGAGCGTCAAGGCACCGGCGAGCTTGCCGAGGCTGAACGGCAGCCCGCTGATATGCTCGCTGCCCAGAACCTGCAGGGCCGTGCCCGCCAGCACCATCAGCGCCAGGCCGATCCCTGGCACCGCATAGACCACCGCAGCCAGCGCAAGGCCCAGCACCGCACCCACGGCGATCAGCGGCCCCGCCAGGGCACTGGCACCGAACAGCGCGGCGCCAACGCCCGCCGGCAGCACGGCAAGACTAGGACGCATGGGTCTGCCGCACCCGCAGCAAGGCGCCCCCCCGCATCGGCATTGCCAGCCGGCGTGCCATCAGGAACAGCGCGAGCGCGACGCTGATGCGCGTGGTGAACACTGCGATCGCCATGCCGACCGGCCCATGCATCGGCAGCAGGATCAGTCCGAGCGAGGCGACGATGGCCAGTTGCCCGGCCGTGACCAGCGCGATCTGCGCAGGGGCATGCACCGCCACCATCGTCATCGGCAGTGGCGTGACGGCAAGCCAGATCAGCGTGCCAGCCAGCAGCCAAAGGAAGCTGCCCGTCTCCGCCGCATAGGTCGGGCCCAGCACCAGCGTGATGACCGGCCGGGCGAAGAGCAGGGCGAGCAGGAAGGCAACCCCCAGCAGCGGCAGGGATATCCGCAGGAACAGCCGCAGCATGGATGCGTAGCTCCCCTCCTCCCGCATGCGCGCGATGCGCGGCTGGAGCAGCGACGAAAGGCTCCCCGCGACCAGGTCCGGCACCAGGGCGAGCGTCAGCATGGCGCCATACAGGCCCGCCACGTCGGAGCCGGCGAAGCCAAAGACCAGCAGGATGTCCAGGCGTTCGTTGAAGGCGGCCAGAACCATCGCCGGCATCATCCATTTCAGGAAATGCAGCAGATGGCGCAGGTCCTTGGCCTCGAAGCGTGGCGATGCGAACAGCCGCCGCGGCAGCAGGCCCGCGGCGCCGACCAGCAGCGCCAGGAAGGATGCCGCCGCATAGCTCGCCAGCACCAGTTCCACCTGGATCGCGCCAAATGCCCAGAGCAGCAGGATGCTGCCGAACCGCAGGACCTGCATGAAGCCTTCGAGCAGCACCAGCGCCTTGAAACGCTCCGCCGCCTGCAGCACCACCATGACGGAACGGAACAGCATGTCGCCGACGATGGCCGCGGCGACGAAGCGCACCAGGGGCGTGGCCTCCGGATGGCCCAGAATGTCGCGGCTGAAGATCTCCGCGAACAGCAGCAGCGTCAGCACCACCGCCGCGGTCAGCCCTCCCCGCAGCACGAAGGCGGCGCGGAACAGGCGGTAGGCGGCCTCGGGATCGTCGCGCAGCAGCGACGGGGCACGGCGCATCAGCGCCACGTCGGAAGGATCCACGATGCAGCCGGATGCGATCTTGACGCAGGCGATGGCAATCGCGAACAGACCGGCCTCGGACAGGCCGGCCGTGTCCGATCCCAATCCGCGATAGACCAGCAGCACCGCCAGGAACCACAGCGCCACGAATCCGATGCGGCCGGAGATCACCAGCGCCGCGTTGCGTGCCATGACGCGCGGCATCAGCCGAGCCTCGGCAGGGCGGATGCCTGTCGCGACAGGGCCCGCCGGTGGCGCCAGCGGCCAAGGCCGCGGATCGCGGCGGCCGGCAGCAGGCCGAAGCCGAGCCGCGCCCAGGTCGCCGGCCGCAGCAGCACCTCCGGCACGGCCGTGACCACTTCCGCCAGGTTGCGCAGGAAGCGGGCGTAGCCCGCGCTGCGGCTCATGTGCAGCACCGCGACCGCGATCGCCGCCACATGCCGTTCCGCCGCCCGGCGATGCACCGCGGCGCCCGCTGCCACGGCCTCCGGCCAGGCAAAGCATTCGCGCGCCGCGTGCATTTGGCGCCGAAACATCAGGTTGTCGCGATACATCGGCATCGACATCGCGGCGTCATGCACCCGGTACTCGCAGAGCACCCGGTCGAGGTAGCCGACCTTCCCCGCAAGGCACATGCGCAGGAACAGCCACAGGTCGATCACCTCCCGCCACCCCTCGTCGAAGGGGCCGGTTGCGCGGATGGCCGCCACGCGCATCACCATGGTGGAGAAGCAGAAGCCCGCCCCGAAGGCATCGAGCATGGCGCGGGCCCCGGGCGTGATGCGCGGCCAGCCGCCGGCCGTGCCGCCGAAACGCCGTCCCTGTGCATCGATCCAGGCGGCCGGTCCATGCACCATGCTGACCGCGGGCTCCGCCTTCAGGAAGGCGACGGCCGCGCTGAGGAAGCCGGGCAGCAGCCGGTCATCGGCGCCCAGCACGAGAAGGAATTCGCCCTGCGCGTCCCGGCAACCGCGATGCACATTGCCAGCCAGGCCAAGATTGACCTCGTTGCGGCGGTAGCTGATGCGCGGATCGGCGTAGCGCCGCATCACCGCCGGCGTGTCGTCGGTGGAGGCGTTGTCCAGGACCAGCAGTTCGAAATCCTGCAGATCCTGGGCCAGCACGCTTGCCACGGATTCGGGCAGCCAGTGCGCCGCATTGTAGGTGGGGATCACCACCGTGACGCGCGGCGTGACGCGTGGCGAGGCGTGCGGCACCGTCATGCCGCGACGCGCCTTTCACGGTGCCAGGCGATGGTCCGCCGCAGCCCCTCCTCCAGCGTCACGCCTGGCCGCCAGCCCAGCAGCCGGCGGGCATGCTCGGCCGAGGCGCGCTTGATGGAGATCTCGCCGGGCGTGCCCGGGCCGAGGATGGGCTGGAGATCGGGGCGACCTGCGACCGCGACGATGCGGCGCACGAGATCGGCCGAGCTGACCGGCGCCTCGTCGCAGAAGTTGAAGGCCTCGCCGGAGCCGATCTCGCCGTCGAGGGCGTCCGCCACCCGCAGCAAGGCGCGCGTCGCATCCTCGACATAAAGGTAGTTGCGGACCGAGCTGCCATCCCCGCGCAGCCGCGGCGGCTGCCCGCCGAGCACCGCCTCCACCGTGCCGGCGACCAGCCGGTCCATGTTGGTGTCGCCGGGGCCGTAGATGTTGCAGAACCGCGCCAGTACGACCCGCAGCCCGAAGCTGCGGGCATAGCAGCGCGCTGCCAGCTCGGCGCAGGCCTTGGATGCCTCATACGGAAAATCGGGCGCGAGCGGCGTGCTCTCGGTGAAGGGCGTGCCGTCATTCTCGCCATAGACGGAATCGGTGGACACGAAGATGAGGCGCGTCTCCGGCGCGATGGTCCGGATGGCTTCCAGCAGGTTCCAGGTGCCGCGCGCATTCACCTCGAAGGTCAGGTGCGGCTGGTGCCGCGCGACGGAGGGAAGCGACTTGGCGGCCAGATGGAACACCACCTCCGGCAGCTGCTCGCGCAGGATATCGGCGAGGCTGGCCATGTCGCGCAGTTCCGCGGCCACCGGAATGGCCGCGAGGCCGGGGCCATTCGATTCCGCCCGGCCGGCATCGGCCATGCCGATGACGACGGCATCCTGCGACTGCAGCAGCCGCACAAGCCAGGAACCCAGGAAGCCGCGGCAGCCGGTGACCAGCACCCGGCGGCCGGCCCAGCCCGGCAGGGATAGGCCCTTCATGTCGTGCGTCCCTCCGGGAACCTTCCCTCCGGCAGGCGCCGCGACGCGCTGCGAATTTCAAGGAGCAGCACCAGGCCCGCGCCGAGAACCAGCCCACCCATCAGCCCCAGCAGCAATGTGCGGCGAAGCGAGGGGGAAGACGGCAGGATCTCGGATGTCGGCGGCATGACCACGCGCAGTCCGGACAGCCGCACCGCCTCGATCGCCTCCCTGACGCGCGAATCCTCGTAGCCACGCTCGAATACCTCGAGCGCGCCACGCAGCTGGGCAACCTCCTGCTCCAGCAGGGCGATCTCGACGGCCGAGGTTGCGATCTGCCGTAGCTGGGCGCGCAGGCCGACGATCTGCTCGTCGAGCCGTGCGGCGCTGCCGTGCAGCCCGGCGAGGTCCGCGCGCCGCGACATCAGGTCGCGCCCCGCCGCCTGGTGAAGCTGGCTCTGGCCCAGCGTCACCCGTTCCACGACGAAGGGGTCTTCCGCCGCAATCTGCGCCAGCAGCGCCTCGATCTGGCGACGCAGATCGCCGATCTCCTGGCTGCCCTCGCCATAGCGGGCCTGCTGCGTCCCGAGGTCGAGGCGAAGCTGCACCAGGCGGCTGCGCATGGCGTCCGTCGCCTCGTTGCGCGACCGGACGGTCGACAGCTCGACCTCGGCCGGCAGCTGCGCCAGCGCGCTCTCCGCCTGCGCGACCTGCGCTTCCGCGGCCGCGATCGCATTGCGGATCTGCCGAAGCTGCGCCTGGCTGTCGGCCTCGGCGCGGATCAGGACGGTCCGCTGCTCGGCGACCGACCAGATCGGGTCATCGGCGGTAAGGCGCAGCGCCAGCAGCCGGGCTTCGGCATCGCGGATCGCAGCCTGACGCTCCGCCCGGCCTTCCGCGAAGAAATCCGTGACGCCGGGGCTGCGAAAGGCGTCCCGGTAGCGGGACAGCGCCGTGTCGATGAATTTCTGGAGAATGATCTCGCCAGCGCGCGGGTGCGGAAAGCCGATGCTCACCGTGATGATGTCCGAACGCCGCACCGGCTCCACGCGCATGGCCGCGCCGATGGCAAGCGTCAGCCGCTCCTGCTCCGTGGTTGGTGGCCGCAGGCCCACCGTGACCAGCGCCTCGCGCATCATGTCCCGCGCGCTGCGCATCACGGTTTTCACCGAGCTCTTGATGCGCTGGAAATCGGTGGTTGGTGGTGAGTCGGCGAAGAAGTCGTCGCCAAGCTCCGCGACGACATCCCGGATGAGGCGGGGGTCGGTGAAGATTTCCACGCCGGTTGCGGGATCCTCCGGTCGCCGCATGGCGGGAGCGGGCACACCCGTCTCGCGCGCCGTCAGCAGCGGCGTCGTTGCCATCTCCGGCCCAAGATTGACCATGATCTTGGAGGTCACCGTATAGCTCGGCCCCGAGATCACGACGGCCCAGGCCAGCAGCGAGAGGATGCCCGCCAGCCCACAGGCCAGCAGCAGCAGCCAGTGGCGGCGGAGCAGCGCGAAGGCGCCGCCGAGATCCGACGGGATCCAGCTTGGCCGCGGCAGCGGCTCCAGGACCACCGCACCATGCATGGCGTTGCCACCTTCCACTTGCAGACCCCCGACCGCGGCGGGCGCTTTCGTCCCTGCGGCATGCTGATGTCCCCGCATTAGATGCCGCAAAACCTGAAGCCGACAAATCTCGAATGACTTTACCTAAGAGGAATTTCCTCGTTTGTTTCCTTGTGTTCCACCGCGTTTCGAAGGCGAGTGACATGATGATATATTATTTTACGTTTCAGTTTATGGCCAGGCAACGGAAAAGGCAATTTATGACCGAATGGTTTCACATTGCCCGAAATCACAAATCGATGAACGAATTGTTGATGAAACACACCGGATTTATGGTTCGTTTCCAGGCAATCTTTATTCAGCGCTTCGTTCCTACCTCGTCAAAAGAGGATCGATATGTCGCGTCAGTTTCCGCGCCGGAAGCGTGCATTCGACCTCGTTGTGGGGCTCGGCATGCTGATTTGGCTGCTGCCTTTCATGCTGGTGCTAGGCCTCGGCCTGCTCCTCACGGAAGGGCGGCCGGTGCTTTATGTATCGCGTCGGCGCGTAGGACCCGGCCCCGCGCTGCCGATCGCCAAGTTCCGCACCATGCGCCGCGACGCGGACCGAATTGCAAATCGCGAAACCATTCCCGTCGCGACCACGCGCTTTCTCAATCTGCCTCCGAATTCCCCACTTTACACGCCCATTGGCCGGTTCATCGAGCGGGCGATGCTGACCGAGATGCCACAGTTGATCCATGTGCTGCAGGGTCGCCTGAGCCTGATCGGCAATCGTCCTTTGCCGGACAACGTCGTCGCTTCGCTGCTTGAAGTATTTCCTCATGCGGAACGTCGCTTTGCGCTGCCCTGCGGCCTCACCGGCCCGGTGCAACTGGTTGGCCGCGACAGCCTTTCGGATGCCGATCGGCTGGAACTCGAAATCGCCTATTGCGAGGCGGTGTCGCATTTCTATTCGGTCGAACTCGATTTGCGCATCCTGGCCTATACCGTGCTCGGCGGCCTTTGGAGCCGTTACCGGCTGACCCATGACGAGGTGCTGGCCATGATCCGCGGCTACGCCGCGAACAGCGCGACGGCCCCCCACCCGCGTCCGGAGCTGGGATCCTCCGTCGGCCAGGAGCGGGCACCGTGAGCACCATCCGCGCCGCCTGCCTGCTCATCGCGGTGACGGGCGCCTTCCTGGCCAACGGCAGGTCAGCAGCGGCCGAGCCGTTCATCCTCGGCCCCGGCGACAGGCTCTCCATCACCGTCCATCGCCGTGCCGATCTCTCGGGGGAGTTCCGGGTGCTGCCGGGCGGCGCCGTGTCCCTGCCCTTCCTGGGTAACCTGGCCGTCGCCGGGCAGACCCCCGATCAGGTCAGGGCTGCGGTCGCGCAAAGGTTGCGGGACGAGGCTGCCCTCCTCGACCCCCGGGTCTCCGTGGAAATCGCGGAGATGCAGCCGATCCTGGTCGCCGGTCCGGTGCGCCGGCCCGGCCAGTATCCGTTTCAGCTTGGCATGACGGTCGGCCACGCGCTCGCCGCCGCCGGCGGAACACGACGGCTGGAGCTTGAAGAGGTCGGCGCCCAGGTGGAGATCGCGCGGCTTCGGGAACGCCTGCGCCAGGGGCAGGACAGCTTCGGCCTGGCCCTGCTCCGCCGGGCGCGATGGTCGGCCGAGGCGGAGGGTGTCCGGGACTTCGAGGCTCCCGCCGATACCGCACTCTACCTGCCCCGCGAACGCCTGCAGCAGACACTGGAAAGCGAGCGGCTGCTGCTGCGCAGCCGGTACGAGATTTTCGAGAGCCTGCTTGCCATGCTCGCCGCACAGACCGCGGCGCTGACCGACGAAATCCAGGCCCTGCAGGAGAATGCGACCGCCAAGGCGCGGGAGCAGGAGTTGCTGGAGGAGGAGACGCGCTACGTCGACAACCTGATGCGCCGCGGCCTCGCGCCCCGCACCACAAGGGTGATCGAGCTGGCGCGGCTCGCCGTGCAGGTGGATGGAGAGCGCCGGCAGATCCTGTCGTTCATGGCACGCGCGCGGCAGGAGATCGCGCGCGTGGAACATACCCGCGTCAATGCGGAGCAGCAGCGCCGGCTCGAGGCCAGCAACGGCATCCGGGAGGCCGAGGACCAGTTGGCGACGCTGCGCATCATCCTTCAGGAATCACGCACCGGCCTGGCACAGCTGCGTGAGACGCTGCCGCCGGATGACCAGCCGATGGGCGCGGCGACCGGCTTCACGGTCGCGATCCTGCGCATCCGCGCCACGCCGCCGCAACGCATCGCCGCCGATGCCGACACGCCGCTATTGCCTGGCGACCTGGTTCATTTCACCGAACCATCCGCCGGCGGCGAGCGGCTCGCCCTTGGGCCGCTGCGCTGAACCGCCGCCATGCAACGACCCGCCCTTTCCCTGGACGACCCACACCCGGCCCGGCAGGCGGAAACCCTGGTCGCCGTGATCGGCGCCTCCGGGCGCTCGGGCCGGGCGCTCTGCCGCGCCCTGGTGCAGGCCGGGCAGCGGGTGGTGGCCGTGCAGCGCCGGCCTTCGGAGGCAACGGAACCGGCCGCCCGCCTGGCAGATCTCGGTGATCCCGCGGCGCTTGCCGCCGCGCTGGAGGGTGCCACCGTGGTGGTGAACACCGCACATGCGCGCTGGACCAGCCAGGTGCTGGCCGCCGCGCCGCGGCATGCGCGCCTTGTCCTGATGGGCTCCACGCGCCGCTTTTCCCGCTGGCCCGATCCGCATGGCGATGGTGTCCGGGCCGGAGAGGCCGCCTTCCTCGCCAGCGGCCGTCCGGGCGTCATGCTGCACCCGACGCTGATCTACGGGCAGGAGGGCGAGGGCGATGTGCAGCGCCTGGCCAGGCTGCTCGCGCGGCTTCCGGTGGCACCCCTGCCAGGCAGTGGCCGCGCGCTGGTCCAACCGATCTACCAGGATGACGTGACACGCTGCCTTCTGGCGGCCCTGTCGCGGCCATGGGAGCGGCCGGAGACGCTCGTGGTCGCGGGGCCGGAGGCAATCGCCTACCGGGACTTCCTGCGCATGGTAGCCCAGGCCGCGGGGCTGCGGGCGCCACGCGTGCTGGGCTTTCCCGCCGCGCTGCTGGGCCCTCTGGCGCGGCTGGTCGCGCGGCTGCCCGGCCTTCCGCGCGTGACGCCGGCGCAGATCCGCCGCCTGACCGAGGACAAGGCCTTCGACATCAGCGCCATGCGTGATCGCCTGGGGGTCGAGCCGATCCCGCTGCGCGACGGACTGGCGCTCACCTTCCCCCGATCAGCTTCCGCCTGATGCCAGAACACGCTTTCACGCAAGGAGGACCAGGATGAAGGTCGTCATTCTCGCCGGCGGATCCGGCACGCGCGCCTACCCCTACACGGACTATTTGCCCAAGCCGATGATGCCGGTGGGCGGCAAGCCGATCCTGCTGCGTGTCATGGACCTCTACGCACGCCAGGGCTTCACGGAATTCGTCCTGTCGGTCGGCTACCGCAAGGAGGTGATCCTCGATTACTTCGAGGGCCGCGACTTCGGCTGGACCATCGATATCGTGGATACCGGGGCGGGCACCGATACGGGCGGCCGCATCTGGGGGTGCCGGCATCTGCTCGGCGAAACCTTCATGGCGACCTATGCGGATGGGCTTTCCGACGTCGTGCTGGATTCCCTGCTGGCCGCGCATCGCCGCAGCGGCAAGCTCGCCACCATCACCTCCGTTCCGCTGCGGTCCCAATACGGCACGATCGAGGCCGACGAGGCCGGCACCATCTCCGACTTCCGCGAGAAGCCGGTGCTGCGGGACCACTGGATCAACGCCGGCTTCTTCGTCATGCAGAAGCGCATCTTCGACAAGTGGCAGGGCGAGAACCTGGAGCGGGAGGTGTTCCCGAACCTGCTGCACGGGAAGCACCTTGCGGTCTACCGGCATGACGGGTTCTTCAAATCCCTCGACACATACAAGGATCAGCAGGAGCTTGAGGTGATGTTCGCCGATGGAAACCTGCCCTGGATCCGCCGGGCGGTGGCAGCGTGAGCGGCAGGGCACAGGGCCCGTTCTGGGCCGACAAGCGCGTCTTCATCACGGGCGCCGCCGGGTTTCTCGGTTCATGGACCGTGAAGGAACTGAACCGACGCGGCGCGACGACGATCGGGCTTGTCCGCGATGGTGGCCACCACCTGTCGCGTCGTGACGACCCGGAGACAGAGCCGCATTTCATCGTGCATGGCAGGCTGGAGGATTACGATACGGTTCTGCGCGCGATAAATGAGCATGAGGCGGATACGGTCCTGCACCTCGGCGCGCAGCCCATCGTCGGTGTTGCAAACCGAAGCCCACGTTCCACCTTCGACGCCAATATCCGCGGCACATGGAACGTGCTGGATGCCTGCCGCGAATTGCGCCGGCAGGTGAAGCGGATTGTCGTGGCATCATCCGACAAGGCCTATGGCAAGGCGGCGAGACTTCCCTACGACGAGTCGATGCCGTTGAACGGCAACCACCCTTATGACGCGTCGAAGGCCTGCACCGATATCATCGCGCAGACCTACCATCAGAGCTACGGCCTGCCCGTCTGCATCACGCGTGCCGGAAACTTCTTCGGCGGGCGCGACCTGAACTTCAACCGTGTCGTGCCGGGCGTCGTGCGCTGGGCGTTGCGTGGGGAACAGCCGGTTCTGCGGTCCGACGGCACCATGATCCGCGACTACATCTATGTCCGTGACGTCGTGCTGGCCTATCTCACACTGGCCGAGCGGATGGAGGATCCTGCGCTGCACGGCCATGCATTCAACTTCTCCACCGAGCAGCCGATCTCCGTCATCGCGCTGGTCCGGCGGATCCTCTCGGCCGCGGGGCGGGAAGATCTCCAGCCGATCATTCTTGGCGAAGCGACGAACGAGATTCCAGAACAGCATCTCTCCGCCGCCAAGGCGCGCTCGCTGCTGGACTGGTCGCCCGAGTGGACACTCGATCGTGCGTTGGAGGAGACGCTCGAATGGTATCGCGGTTGGCTCGGCGCGCCGGTTGCGTGCCGACGGGTGGAAGAGACGACGACAGCAATCTGAATCACGCCTTGAGAGCGGGAGGCATCTGTGGCGTCAGGATCAGATCGGAAGGATCGGCGCGGTTCGGCGCAGTGGCATGGCCGCACCGCGCGAAAGCGGCAGGGCTCCGGATGGCGTTCCAGGAACGGGGGGCGGTCATGAGCGCCAAGCTGGAGCGTGAGAGCAGCTTCTGGGACGCAAAACAGCCACCGATCGCGGATCTTGACCCAGAGCTGTATCGGGTGAGCCCCGGCGACCTGACCGACCGTTCCGTGCCGTGGCTGCCATACCTCGGCTTCCCTCGACATGTGGATGAGGTGCTGAACCATCTCGGTGATCTACGGGACGCCCGGGTGCTTGATCTCGGCTGCGGCACCGGTTTCATGGCGTGCCTGGCGGCCGCGGCGGGTGCGGAGGTTGAGGCGGTCGACATCTCCGAATCCTCGCTCGAGGTTGCGCGCTGGCGTGCCCAGGTCAGCGGCCTGAGCAGTCGCATCAGGTTTCATGCCGCACCCGCTGAGGTACTGCCGTTTGCCGACGAAAGTTTCGACGCTGTCTGTGGCGCCTTCGTTCTGCACCACCTGGACCTGTCGGTGGCGGCACCGGAACTGCGCCGCGTGCTGCGCCCAGGCGGACGCGGCGCCTTCATCGAGACAAGTGGCGGCAGCCGGCTGCTGATGGCGGCGCGCCGCCTGCTTCCTGGCAGTCTTGGAATCGAGAAGGCCAGCAGCGACGACGAGGCACCGCTTGGCGCGTCTTCACGGAAGTGGCTCGAGAAATCTTTCGGTGGCAGTTTGCGGTTCAGCTATCCGACGACGTTGTTCTTCCGGATGCTCTGCTACGTGCCGCCACTGCACCGGGCGCCCATGAGGCACTTGCTGGCCGGTGCGGATGAGCTTTTGCATCGCGTTCCGGCGATGCGATCGCAATCCTACTATTCCGTGGTGTCCTTCGAGCGCGAAGGTCCAAGCGCCACCGCCAGGCAGATCCCTGGCAGCTTGCGCGAAAGCGGTGACCTGGTTCTGCCAGCAGAAAGCCCCTGAGCAACCCTACCAAGCCGCCGCCGCCAGGGGTGAGGGCGTAGCCTGGTCGTGTCCCGGGTGGTGGTGTAGGAGGACCGAAGCCCGGGGCGCGTAGCGAAGCCCCTGGCTGAGCGAAGCGGAGCGCCCTGGGCGGCCACCGCGGTGATGCTCGGTAGGGTTGGGTTGCTGAGACCAACAACCC
>NZ_JAUYTS010000054.1 GCF_030695085.1 Falsiroseomonas sp.
TGAGGCCCATCCGAGCCGTCCGGTTGTTCAGGCTGACTTCGCGGACCCTGCGGGGCATGGGGCAACCTCTCCAATACCTCTCCAATATGCCATTGGAGACGTCCGGGGATCAAGCAGAACAGAAGCTAGTTGCCGCCTCGCATTTTCTATGTCCCGCTGCATCCCCAGACGTCGCGTTATGTCCCTTTCAAGGCTGTAACACGGGTTCGAATCCCGTACGGGGCATTCCCTCACTTATTCAAGCGCTTACCGGCCTGGTCCGCTGTGGCCGGCTGTCAAACGCCCCCCGGGCCTTCGCGGCTGGGGTCAGCCGGCGGCTGCCTGCAAGCTCATTTCGTGCAGCAGCCAGCCGGAGAACATCACCGCCTCCGGCCTGACCCGTCCTGGCGGCAGCAGCAGCCAGTAGTAATCCTCGGTCGCCACCGGCGGGCCGGCCAGCGCCACCAGCCGGCCATCACGCACATCCTCCTCGACCAGCATGGGCGCCGCGATCACCACGCCGATGCCCTCGATCGCCGCCTGGATCGCCAGGCTCGTGCTTTCGAAGGCAACGGTGCGCCCCGGCAAGGCGGTGCCGGTCGCGGCGCCCCAGCTGATCCAGTCGCGTGGTCGCGCCAGGCTGAGCAGCAAGGTCGCCTCCGCAAACTGCCCACCCAGCGCAGCCGCCACGGCCGGAGAGGCAAAGGGCGACACGGTGTAGCGGTGCAGCCGGGTCGCGCCGGGCACCGGGCTTGAGGCCGCGCCCATCCGCACCGCCACATCCACCGGGTCGCTGGCGAAATCGACCGGGAGGAGGGAGGTCGTGACCTCCACCGAATGGTCCGACTGCAGCCGGTAGTAATTCGGCAGGCGCGGGATCAGCCAGCGCAGCGCCCAGGTGGTATAGGCGCGCACCCTCAGCGAGCCGGCGGGCGGCCGCAGCAGGGCCTCCGTCGCGCCCTGCAACAGCGAAAATCCTTCCGCCAGCGCGCTGGCATAGCGGGCACCGGCTTCGGTCAGCACGATCCGGTTCGCGCGCCGCGCCACCAGTGCGACGCCGAGCCGGGCTTCCAGCGACTGGATCCGCTTGCTGATGGCAGGCTGGCTGACATTCAGCCGGGCTGCCGCCCGCGTCAGGCTGACCGTTTCCGCGACCAGCGCGAAAGCATGCAGATCGTCGAGCGGCGGCAGCCGGCTTGTCATGCGCGAGCCTAATTCTGGATTGGCCTAGCCGTCAATTTCAACACCTGTCGCGCCGCCTGCGCCGCGCTCACGCTGTCGCGCAGCCACGCTGCCGCGCAGAGGAAACACGCCATGCAAGACGGGTCTGCCAGGCCGGAGGGCCAGTGTGGCCCACTGTTCGACACCGCGATCACCCGGCTGTTCGGCATCCGCCACCCGGTCCTGGCCGGCGGGCTGATGTGGCTGGCGGATGCGCCCTATGTCGCGGCGGTGGTGCGGGGCGGCGGCATGGGATTCATCACCTCCCGCTCCTCGCCCGACCTGCCGGCCTTCCAGACGCAGCTCACGCGCTGCCGGGAACTGTCGGGCGGCCTGCCCTTCGGCGTCAACCTCTCCACCTCCCGCCACACCGCGGTGCCGCTGATGGACTATCTGGACGCCGCGCTGGCGGCCGGGGTGCGGCATTTCGAGACGGCGGGGCGCGCCCCGGCGGATGATCTGATCCGCGTGATCCGGGATTCCGGCGCCATCGTCATCCACAAGGTGCCGACGATCCGCCACGCTTTGACGGCGGAGCGCCTCGGCGTGCATGCCGTGGCGCTGGTCGGCATGGAATGCGGCGGGCACCCCGGCATCAACACCGACATGCCGGCGACGCTGGGCGGCGCCATCGCCGCCAGCCGCCTGCGCATCCCCTTCGCCATCGGCGGCGGCATCGGCACCGGCGGGCAGATCCTGGCGGCGCTCGCGGTCGGCGCCGATGCGGTGGTGATCGGCACGCGCTTCCTGGCCGGCGCCGAGGTCAGCGCGCATCCCGCCTTCAAGGCGCGCATGGTCGCGGCGGGGGAGGAGGACAGCGCCGTCGCCTTCGCCGGCAAGACCGCGCTCGGCGGCGCATGGCGGGTGCTGGACAATGCCACGCTGCGCGAGGTGCGGCGGCGCGAGGCGGCGGGCCTGGCCGAACATGCGGATTTCGCCGACCTGCTGGCCGGCAGCCTGAGCCGCGACGCCTGCTACCGCGACGGCGATGTGGAGCGGGGGATGCTCTCGATGGGCGCCTCGGCCTGCTTCATCGACCGGGTCGAGCCGATCGGCGCCATCATCGACCGCCTCATGCGGGAAGCCGCCGCCGCACGGGCGCGGCTGGCGCGGCTCGCCGCAGGCCAACCCACGGTTAGCCTAGGCTGAGACATTAGGCTCTGTCGGCTTGTGCCGCCGGTCGCGCAGCATCGCGAAAGGGAGCCCGCGGTGCGCTGCGTCGCGAGAAGAAGGACGACAGATCATGAGGAAGCACCATGCCGGCTGATCTTGCGCCGGGTCGCGACCAGACGGGCCTCCAGGCACCCGGCATCCAGGCGCCATGGGCGATGCGCGACACCGTCGCCTTCGCCGGCATCGGCACCACCCGCTACGGCAATTTTCCGGAGACCGATTCCTACGGCCTGGGCTGCGAGGCGCTGAACGCGGCACTCGACGATGCCGGGCTGAAGCCGGGCGACATCGACGGGCTGATCGTGAACCGCATGCCGTCCTATGAGCGGTTCGCCGAGATCATGGGCATCAACCCGCAATACTGCCTGCTGACGGAAGCGCCCGGCCGTTTCTCCGGCGTCTCCCTGGCCTTGGCGGCGCAGGCCATCGCCACGGGCGCGGCGAAGACCATCGCATTGGTCTATGGCAACAACGGCCGGTCGGTCCGCATGATGTATGGCGGCGGCGACAGCCAGTGGAGCCCCTGGGGCATGACCAGCCCGGGCGCGATCCACGCCATGATGTGGCAGCGCCACATGCACCAGTACGGCACCACGCATGCCGATCTCGGCTGGGTGGCGGAGGCGTTTCGCCACCACGCCTGCCTCAACCCGGATGCGGTGATGCATGGCCGGCCGATCACGCGGCAGGACCACGCCGCGGCGCGGCCGATCTGCGAGCCGTTGAAGCTGCTCGATTACTGCCTGATCAATGACGGCGCCGTCGCCTGGATCCTGACCAGCGCGGAACGCGCGCGGGACATGAAGCGGCCGCCGGTGCTGCTCTCCGGCTATGCGCGGCAGGACGCCTTTCACTATGGCAGCGCGCCGGCGGATGATTTCTGGCAGCCGACGCTGGGCGCCTGCCAGAGCGTCTACGACCGAGCCGGGATCGGGCGGGAGGATATCCAGGGCCTCGGCATCTACGACAATTTCTCGCCGACCGTGCTGTTCAGCCTGGAGGGGCTGGGCTTCTGCAAACCGGGCGAGGGCGGCGACTTCGTGCGCGACGGCGCGCTGCAACTCGGGACCGGCCGCTGGCCGACCAACACCTCCGGCGGCCACCTGTCCGACAGCTACATGCAGGGCTGGGGCATCATCGCCGAATGCGTGCGGCAGCTGCGCGATGATTGCGGCGACCGGCAGATCCCGAACGCCCAGGCGATGCAATACATCTGCGCCACGAACATCGCGCAGAGCCTGATCCTGAGGAGGGATGCATGAGCCTCGCGACGCGCCCCGTACCGGTCGTCGACAACTGGAACCGGCCCTTCTGGCAGGCCTGCGGCGAGGGGCGGCTGATCCTGCAGCGCTGCACCGCAACCGGCCGCTGCTTCTTTCCGCCCGCCCCGGTCTCACCCTTCACCGGCCGGCCCCAATGGGAATGGACCGAGGCTTCGGGCCAGGGCGAGCTGTGGTCCTTCGTGGTGTTCCACCAGAACTACTTCGCCGGGATGAAGGACGAGATGCCCTACCCGGTGGTGATGGTGAAGCTGGATGAGGGCCCGTTCCTGCTGACCAACCTGGACGGCATGACGGCGGCCGAGGCGCGCATCGGCATGCGTCTGGCCGTGCGCTTCCCGGGCGGGCCGGAGGGCTTCCGGCTGCCGCAATTCGGACCCGCGGAGGCCGTCGCATGAGCGGCCCGATCCTGGTCACCCGCCATGACGGCTGGGCGGAAATCCGCATCGACCGCGCAGCCAAGCGCAACGCGATGGACCGCGCCAGCCGCCAGGGCCTGCTGGCCGCCTTCGAGGCGCTGCGCGGCGAGGTGCGCGCCATCGTGCTGACCGGCACCGGCACCGCCTTCTGCGCCGGGATGGATTTGAAGGAACGCGAGGCCGACCGCGCCGCGGGCATCGAGGGCGCGGGCGATGAATGGATCGCCGTCAACATGGCGATCCGCGCGCATCCGGCGATCTTCATCGCGGCGGTGAACGGCCTGGCGCTCGGCGGCGGCGCGACGCTGCTGAATGTCTGCGACATCGCCATCGCCAGCACGGAGGCCAGCATCGGCTGCCCCGAGATGGGCTTCGCCACCTATCCCGGCATGGCCGGCCCGGCGATCCAGCTTTCCGGCATCAGCCGCAAGCGCGCCGCCTGGCTGGTGCTGACCACCAACCGGGTGGATGGTGCCACGGCGGAACGCTGGGGCCTGGTGACGGAGGTGGTGGCGCCCGATGCGCTGCTGCCGCGCGCCGCCGAGATCGCGCGCCAGGTGGCCCGCTTCGATGCGGTGGCGCTGGAGCAGAGCAAGAAGGCGCTGGACCGCATCCCGGCCTTCATCACCGACTGGCAGGAGGCGATGGACCACGGCCAGATGGTGAACCTCACCATCCGCGCCCACACCACGGCGCAGGCCGAAGGCAGCGCGCGCTTCGCCGCCGGGATCAAGAATCCGGGCCAGGGGGTCTGAACAGGTCGCCACGCCCATCCACCGTGCCGGAGACAACCGGCCGGTGGCGTATCCGGGAGGATCGCATGCACAAGCCAGGATCGGGTTCACCCAATCTGCCGTGCCGCCGCTGGCTCACCCTGGCCCTGCTGGCCGGGATGATGGCCCCGCTGCCGGCCGCGGCACAGACTGCGGCCGCCTTTCCGGACCGGCCGCTGCGGCTGATCGTCGGCTTCGCCGCCGGCGGCACCACGGACATCGTCGCGCGGGTGATGGCGGAGGCGATGGCGCCCGATCTCGGCCAGCAGATCGTGGTGGAAAATCGCGGCGGCGCCGGTGGCATTCCCGCCGCGCAGGTCATGCTCAACCTGCCGGCGGATGGCCATGTGCTCATGCTGCAATCCGGCGGGCTGAACCAGGCCGAGGCGATGGGCAGCCCGATGCCCTTCGACGCCGTGACGGCCTTCGCCCCGATCGGGCTGGTGGCGACGAGCGCCATCTCCCTGGTCGTGCACCCCTCGATCCCCGCCACCAATCTGGCGGAGCTGCAGGCCTATGCGCGCACCCAGCCCAACCCGCTGCGCTTCGGCTCCCCCGGTATCAGCCTGTCCACCTTCCTCTATGCCCAGGAACTCGGCATCGAGGTCGAGGAGGTGCGCTACCGCGGCACCGGCGCCGTGCTGAACGACCTGCTGGCCGGGCGGCTGCATGGCTACACCATCGCGCTGCCCGGCATCCTTTCCAACGTCCGCGCCGGCGGCCTGCGCGCCATTGCGCTGGCCGCCGACCGGCGCAGCGCGGTGATGCCGGAACTGGCGACGACGGTGGAGCAGGGCTTCCCCAACATCATCACCGCAAGCTGGTTCGGCCTCGTGGCCCGCGCCGGCACGCCGGAGGACCGCCTGCAACGGCTGGGCGAGGCGATGTCCGCCGCCATCGCGCGGCCCGTCATCCGGTCGCGGCTGACCGAGGCGGGGCTCGACGTGGTCGAGCGCACGGACCCGGCCTCCTTCAACGCCCTGATCGTCGAGGACCGCGCCCGGTGGGAGACGGTGGTGCGCCGGGGAAACCTGCGGCCATGAAGCAGCAGCCCGGACCTTTCGCCGGCCGCCGCGTGCTGGACCTCTCGGCCCACGCGGCGCAGGTGCCGCATGCGCTGGCCGTGGCGATGGCGGCGCGGCTGGCGGCCGATTTCGGCGCGGAGGTGGTGCGCCCGGCGGCGGAGGGGGTGGACAGGCTGGCGAAGCTGCCGCCGCTGCTGCCCGACGGCGGCAGTGCGCTTGCCCGTTTCCTGCTGGCGGGTCGGAGCAATGGCGAAGCTGGCGCCTTCGACGCCGCCATCGGCGACGAGGTCGCGCTGGCGGAGGTGGCCGCGCCGCTCAAGGTGCGGATCAGCGTGTTCGGCGCCGGCGACGATCCGGCGATGAGCGAGCTTGGCCTGCTCGGCCTGTCCGGCATGCTGGCGGCGGTGCAGCCTCGGCAGGGCGTGCCGGTCCGGCTCGGCGGGCATCAGGCACCCTATGCGGCGGGGCTTTCGGCCTTCACGGCGCTGGCTGCCGGGCTGCGCGCCGGGCGGCCAGATACCGTCGATGTCTCCCTGTTCGACGTGGCCTGCTGGCTGAACTGGAAGGCGGCGGCGTCCGTGCTGCTGCTGGGCGATGCCGCGGCATCGCGGGAACAGCGAGGCGGCTGGCACACCTTGCCGGCCGCGGATGGACATGTCTGCCTGGTCTATATGGCGAAGGACTGGCCGGCGCTGCGCGACATGGTGGGCGATGCCCGACTGTCCCGCACCGCTTTCGCCACGCAGAAGGCGCGCGGCCAGAACCTGGATGCGCTGGACGACATCCTGCGCCCCTGGTTCGCCGCCCGCAGCCGCGCCGAGATCACCGCCGCCGCGCAGGCGCGCCGCATTCCCATCGGCCCCGTACTGTCACCCGCCGAACTGCTGGCGGACCGGCAATACGCCGCGCGCCATTTCCTGACGTCGGACGGCGCCCCGCGCCTGCCATTGCTCGTCGATGGCGCACGACCCGACTGGCGACGCCAGGCCGACAAGGAGCTTCCCGCCGATGCCTGACCCCAAGCCGCTGGCCGGCATCCGCGTGGTCGATCTCGGCTGGCTGACCGCTGGCGCGGCGAGTTCGACGCTGTTGCACGACCTCGGCGCCGCGGTGGTGAAAATCGAGGGGCCGAACGCGCTGGACCCGTTCCGCGACTGGGTGGGCGCGGAGGCCGCCACGGATTGGTGGAACCACTCGCCCTTCTACAACTTCACCAATCGCGGCAAGCGATCGGTCTGCCTCGACCTGAAGGACCCGCGCGGCGCGGCCGTGCTGTTGCGGATTCTCGAGGGCGCCGACGTGCTGGTGGAGAATTTCCGGCGCGGCATCCTGGCCGGGTTCGGTCTGGCGCCCGCCCTGCTGCGGCAGCGCTTCCCGCGCCTCATCATCGTCAGCATCTCCTCCCAGGGTGAGGATGGGCCGGACCGCGACCTGGTCTCCTTCGGCTCCACACTGGAAGGCACCAGCGGCCTTGCGGCCCTGACCGGCGAGGCGGCGGGCGAGCCGGTGATCACCGGGCGCAACATCAACTACCCCGACCAGGTCGTGTGCCTGTTCGCCGCCGGCGCCGTCGTCGCCGCGCTGATGCAGCGCGACGCCACCGGAGACGGCGCGCATCTGGACCTGTCGCAGCGGGAGCTGACCTCGTTCCTGCTGGGCGAGGAACTGCTCGCCGCCGCCGCCGGCGCGCCCAGCGCGCGGCAGGGCAATCGCGATGCCACGGACCCCGCGCAGCAGGTGGCGGTGCGGGAGGACGGGCTGCGCGCGGAATGGGCGGGCGGCAGCGTGCCGGTGCGCGATGCCGCAGCCCTGGCCCATGCGGCGGATTTCACCGCCGGCACCGCCATCCTGCGTGATCCGCAGGGCGTGCCGGCCAAGGGATTGCCCTTCCGCTTCGCCAGCAACCCGCCGCGCATCGCCACCGGCACGAACCCGCTCGGCTGCGACAATCGCGCGGTGCTGGCCGAGGCAGGGCTGAGCGAGGCGGAAATCTCGGGCCTTGAACAGGCCGGGATCATCGCGACCAGGCCGCGGCGAGGACCCGCCGCCTGACGGCTTGCCTGTCGACCATCAATGGCCGGAACGGGAGCAACCCGTCCGGACCACCCCTGGGAGGAACCAAGACATGATCCAGAGAAGAGGTCTTTTCGCAGCAGCCGCCGGCCTGACCCTGGCCACCCCTGGGCTTGCGCGTGCCGAGACCTGGCCAGCGCGCCCGGTCCGCCTGGTCATCCCCTATCCGCCCGGTGGCGGCACCGACATCGCGGGGCGTTTCCTCGGCAACAAATTCGCGCAGATCCTCGGCCAGCCCGTGATCATCGAGAACCGCGGCGGCGCCGGCGGCATGATCGGAACGCGGGCGGTCGGGCAGGCCCCGCCGGATGGCTACACCCTGCTGTTCAACGGCACCGTCTCGATCGTGCGTGACAATTTCGACCCGCGCAGCGTGGTGGATCACGTCGTTCGCGTCGTCGCGACGCACAACATCCTGGTGGTCAACCACACCATTCCGGCGCGGACGGTGCCGGAATTCATCGCCTATCTGAAGGCCAATCCGGGGCGGGTGAATCATGGCACCTCCGGTCCGCTCGCATCGCAGCACCTGGCGGCCGTCATGTTCGACCTGCTGGCCGGCACGCGGATGGAGAATGTGCATTATCGCGGAACCGGCCCTTCCGTGGTCGGCATCCTCGGCAATGAGGTGCAGGTGATGTTCGGCTCGATGAGCGCGGTGCTGCCGCTGATTCAGGACGGCAAGCTGCGCGCCCTGGCGACCTCCTCCGCGCAGCGGTCGCGGATGATGCCGGAACTGCCGACCGTGGGCGATTTCGTGCCGGGCTATGGCTCCGAGCTCACCTATTCCCTGTGCACGCCGATCGGTGCCTCCGAGGGGCTGAAGCGCCGTCTCGAGGAGATGGTGAAGATCGCCCTGGAAGACGAAACCCTGGTCGCGGAGATGGCGACGCGGGGGTTCGAGCCGCAATACGAGATCGGCGAGAGCCTGCGACGCTCGATCGAGGCGGACATGGCGCGCTGGGTCGATGTGGCCAGTCGCGCCGGTCTCACCCTCGGCTGACGCGCGAGCCCGAGGGGCTTGAGCGCGCGGCGGCCTGGTCGCACCGGCCTGGTCGCACCGGGTTGGCGCGCCGGGCCGGCCGCACCGGGCTGGCGCGCCGGGTCTGGTGGGGGCGATGATGACAACCGCCACCAGGTCCGCCACCGCGAAACTGGGCGCGTCGCGCGCGACGGACAGGGCGGCGATGCCGCCGGCGGCAACCAGCGGGCCGCGCAGCAGCAGGCTTATCCGCGTTCGCTGTCCAGGCGGCGGGTTTCCAGCGTCTCGATCCGCTCCAGCGCGCGGCGCAGCATGTCCGTGATGTCGGCAAGCTGCTTTTCCCGCAGCAGGTCGATCTTTTCGTGCAGCAGGGTGATGTCGGCCTCCGCCCGCAGGTTCACCTGGTAGTCGGCGACCGAACGGTCCCGATCCAGCCCGGTCTGCCGGTTCTGGCTCATCATGATGATCGGCGCGGTGTAGGCGGCCTGGAAGGACAGGACCAGGTTGAGCAGGATGAAGGGGTAGGGGTCCCAGCCGCCGCTGCCGAACGCCACATTGGCCGTGATCCAGGCGACCAGCAGGCTGGACTGGATCAGGATGAAGCGCCACGACCCCACCAGCGCCGCCACCGCATCTGCCAGGCGGTCCGCCAGCCGGGCCGGCGTGGCGGCCTTGCCGCGCCGCTGCTTGGCCCGGGCGATGGTACGGCGCAGATGGGTGGGGCCTGGACGGGTCATGCGGGTAATCCTGGTGACGCCTCCAGCCTATACCCGCCGCGCCGCCCGCGCGCTGCGCCCTATGGCCCCGCGCCCGGCCCTCAGTGGCTGAAGCGGTGGGTGCCGCCATCCACATGCACCACCTGCCCGGTGATGTAGCGGGCGCGCGGCGAGCACAGGAAGCAGACCAGCACGCCGAGGTCGTCCGGCTCGCCGATGAAGCCGACCGGCACCTCCTTCTCGGCCCAGGCCTGGCGTGCGGCCTCATCCGGCAGGATGCGCGCATCGATCTGCTCCGACCGCAGGCGCCCAGGTGGCACCGAATTCACCGTAATGCCATCTCGACCCAGCTGGCGGGACAGCGCCTTGGCCCAGATATGGACGGCGCCGTTCGGCGCGTTGGCGGCATTGATGATGTGCGGCTCGTCGCTGCCCGTGATGTTGACGATACGGCCAAACTTGTTGCCCTGCATGGCAGGGATGATGGCGTGGGCCATGCGCCGGCCGGCGTGGAAGTTGATTTCCATCGATTCCTGCCAGACCTCATCCGGCCCCAGATCCGCCTGCGGGCGGCTGCCGCCGGCATTGTTCACCAGGATGTCGCAGCGGCCGAACCGGGCCAGCACGGCATCCCGCGTGCGGGCCGCGGCGGTGGGATCCGTCACGTCCTCGGCCAGCAGCAGCGGCTCGGCGGAGGCGGGTAGGGTGGCGGCGAATGCCTCGAGCCGCCCCATGCGGCGGGCGAGCAGCGCGAGTTTGCAGCCTTCCTCCGCCAGCAGGCGGGCGATGCTGCGGCCCAGGCCGGCGGAGGCGCCGGTGACGAGGGCGACCTTGCCGGTCAGTTGCAGGTCCATGTGGGGCGACTCCTTGCGTGTGTGGCGCAGGGTGCGTCGGTGCCCGCGCAAACGAAAGGGGCCGCCCCTTGCGGAGCGGCCCCTTGCTGTTTGGCTGGTGGCGAAAAGCGTCAGCCGCCCTCAGCTCCCGGCGGCATCAGCCGCCTTCGGCCCCCGGCGGCATCAGCCGCCTTCGGCCATGGCCTTTTCCTTGCCAGCCCGCAGGTTCGGCAACATCATCGCCAGCAACGCGATGGCCGAGATGGCCAGCATGGAGGCGGAGATCGGCCGCTCCACGAACACCATGACGTCACCGCGCGAGAGCAGCATGGCGCGGCGCAGATGTTCTTCCATCATCGGCCCCAGAACGAAGCCGATCAGCAGCGGCGCGCCTTCGAGCTTCACCTTGGAGCAGAGGTAGCCGAACAGGCCGAACAGAACCATCAGGTAGACGTCGAAGACGTTGTTGTTGATGGAATACATGCCGATCGCGCAGAAGATCATGATCGCCGGGTACAGGTGGCGATACGGGACTTCCAGCAGCTTCACCCACATGCCGATCATCGGCAGGTTGATGATCAGCAGCATCAGGTTGCCGACCCACATGGAGCAGATCAGGCCCCAGAACAGGTCCGGCTGCGCTTCCACCATGCGGGGCCCCGGCTGGATGCCCTGGATGATCAGCGCGCCGACCATCAGCGCCATCACGGCGTTGGCCGGGATGCCGAGCGTCAGCAGCGGGATGAAGCTGGCCTGGGCCGCGGCGTTGTTCGCCGCCTCCGGGCCGGCCACACCCTCGATCGCGCCGGTGCCGAACAGGTGCCGGTACTTCGAGACCTTCCGCTCGATCATGTAGGAGCCGAAGGAGGACAGCGAGGCGCCGCCGCCGGGCAGGATGCCGATGACGGTGCCGAGCAGCGTGCCGCGCAGCACGGATGGCACGGCGCGGCGGAATTCCTCACGCGTCAGGTACAGGCTGCCGACCTTGTTGGTCAGCACGTTGCGCGATTCCGGACGCTCCAGGTTCAGGATGATCTCGGCGATGCCGAACATGCCCATGGCGATGGCCACGAAGTCCACGCCGTCCGAGAGTTCCGGCACGCCGAAGGTGAAGCGCTGCTGGCCGGTCTGCACGTCCGTGCCGACCAGGCCGAGGCCGACGCCGAGCACCACCATGCCGATGCCCTTGACGATCGAGCCCTGCGCCAGCACGGCGGAGATGATCAGGCCCAGGAACATCAGCGAAAAGTAATCCGCCGGTCCGAAGGACAGCGCGATGGAGGTGAGTAGCGGGCCGGAGGCCGCGACGACCACGGTGGCGACGGAGCCGGCGAAGAAGCTGCCGAGCGCCGCGGTGGCGAGTGCTGCCCCCGCGCGCCCGTTCCGCGCCATCTTGTAGCCTTCGATCACCGTGACGACCGAACTGACCTCACCTGGCAGGTTCAGCAGGATCGCCGTGGTGGAGCCGCCATACTGCGCGCCGTAGTAGATGCCGGCGAGCATGATGATGGCGGTGGTGGGCGACATGCCGAAGGTGATCGGCAGCAGCAGGGAGATGGTGGCGACCGGCCCGATCCCCGGCAACACGCCGATCGCGGTGCCGATGAAGGCGCCGAGCAGCGCGAAGGTCAGGTTCTCGAGGCTGAAGGCGACGCTGAACCCGAGGGCGAGGTTCGCGAGAAGGGTTTCCATGGATCGTTTTCCCTCAGTAGCCGAAGTAGGTCGGCCAGACCGGAATGCGGATGTCGAGCCACTGGATGAACACCAGGTAACAAAGCGCGACGAGGAAGGCGATCAGTCCCAGAACGCCCAGCGGTTTGTGCGTTCGGTCGGCCAGGCTTGCGATGCTGATGCTCACCACCAGGGTGAGGATCATGCCGGCCTTCTCCAGGATCAGCGCGAAGACGCAGATCGCGGCCAGGATGAGGAAAAGCTCACGCCACGCCCAACGCTCCAGCTTTTCGGGGCCACTGATTGTCGAGAGGGCGACGACCGCGATGCTCAGCGCCAGCAGCAGGCCGAAGGCCAGCATCGGCATGTAGCCGGGGCCCATTCGGCGCGCATTGCCCAGCGTGTGATCCATGTTCAGCCACAGGCCTGCCACGGCAAAAGCCATTAGGATAAGGCCTGCCAACAGGTCTTTCTGGTTGATCTTCATCCGCACCTCGTTCGTACCGGCCCCTTCGCCGGGGGCGGCAATTTGACAACACAGACGGCGCGGCCACCCTCGCCGTCACTCCCCGCACGAAGGGCCGCCGGCTTCCGCCGACGGCCCCCTTGATTCAACACTAATCACTTGCAGGGCGCTCGCCCAGTCAAGACGTGCGCGAATACTCGCCGGGCACGTTACTTAATTTTAACTATCCGACGGTGGCGCCGGAGGCCCGTACCACGGGCGCCCAGCGGGCCACCTCCGACGCCACGAAGGCGCTGAATTCGGCCGGCGTCATGTCCCCCGGCGTGCCGCCCATCTCGGCGAAGCGCCGCTGATTGGTGGGGGTCGCGATCACGGCCATGACCTCGCGGTGCAGCCGCTCCACCACCGCGGGCGCCATGCCGGCCGGGCCGGACAGCGCGAACCAGCTTGTGCTCGACAGGTCGAAGCCCTGTTCGCGGAAGGTCGGCACGTCCGGGAAGCCCGGGTGGCGTTCCGCGCTGCTCATCGCGATGGGGCGCACGGTGCCCGCGCGGATATGCGACGCCGCCGAGGGCAGGCTGTCCGACATCATGGTCACCTGGCCCGCAATCACCGCCACCATCGCCGGGCCCGCACCGCGGAAGGGCACGTGCGTGTGCTCGATCCCCGCGAGTTCGCAGAAGCGCACCACCATCAGGTGGTTCGAAGACCCGGCGCCGGAGGTTGCCATGTCGAGCCCGCCGGGCCGCGCCTTCGCCGCCTGCACCAGATCCGCCAGGTTCTTGATGCCGCTGTCCTTGTTCACCACCCAGGCGGAGGGGTTTGTGATGACCATGGCGATATGGGTGAAGGAGGTCACCGGATCGTAGCGCAGATTGGGGTAGAGCGCGGGGCTGATGGCGTGGCTCGCGATGTTGCTCATCACCAGCGTCTGCCCATCCGGCGCCGCATCGGCGACCACCTGGGTGCCCGTGGTCGCGCCCGCACCGGGCCGGTTCTCGACAATGATCGGCACGCCGAGTCGCTGGCCCAGGCCTTCCGCCACCAGGCGCGCGGTCAGGTCCGTGCTGCCGCCGGGGGCGAAGGGCACCACCAGGCGGATCGGGCCGGATGGCCAGGCCTGCGCGCGCGCCAGGCGGGGTGTCGCCAGAAGGGCAGCGCCGCCGGCAAGTGCGCGGCGGGTCAGGTGTCCGGACATGTTATTCTCCCTAAAGTATTGTTGGTGGCAGGCACCGCACGCCAGAGTGGTCCCGGCGGCGCCCTTCTTGGTGACCAACTCTTCACCTATGGTGCCGCCGGGCAGTTGTGTGGAGCGAGTGGCGATGCGAATCAATGATCTGGAAAGGCGAATTCGGGACGACGCATTTGGCATCGCGCCCGGCCTCGTCGCCATCCGCCGCGACATCCACGCCCATCCCGAACTGGCTTTCGAGGAAACCCGCACGGCGGGTATCGTCGCCGCCGAACTCACGCGGCTGGGCATTCCCCATGTCACCGGAATCGGCGGCACCGGCGTGATCGGCACCATCGAGGGCGGTCGCCCAGGCCCGACGCTGGCGATCCGCGCGGATATGGATGCGCTGCCGATCCATGAGGAAACCGGGCTGGACTTCGCCAGCCGCCATGCCGGGAAGATGCATGCCTGCGGGCATGACATCCACACCGCCACGCTGCTCGGCGTGGCCGCGCTGCTGAAGGACATGGCGCCGATGTTTGCCGGCCGCGTGAAGCTGGTGTTCCAGCCGGCGGAGGAAGTGCTGCAGGGCGCCGCGGCGATGATCGCCGATGGCGCGGCGGAGGGGATCGACCTCGCGCTCGGCTTCCACAACCAGCCCGACCTGCCGGTAGGTCGGTTCGGCTTCGCCCCCGGCGCCTGCCTCGCCGCCTCGGACCGCTTCGACCTGTCGATCCGCGGCAAGTCCGGCCACGCCGCGCACCCCTATGCCGCGATCGATCCCATCGTCGCCGCCAGCGCCTTCGTCGCCCAGGTGCAGACGGTGGTGAGCCGGGAGGTGAAGCCGCTGCATCCCGCCGTCGTCACCATCGGCGCCTTCAACGGCGGTACCACCTACAACATCATCCCGGAACGCGTGCATCTGAAGGGCACGGTCCGCACGCTGCACCAGGCGGCGCGGGATACCGCGCAGGCCGCGATCCGCCGTCTGGCGGAAGGCTTGCAGGTCGCGATGCGCGTGGAGTGCACGCTGGACTACCAGCAGATGGTGCCGCCGCTGGTGAATGAGGACCGCGTGATGGCGCCCGTGCTGGCCGCCGTGCGCGCGCAATTCGGCGACGTGGTGGATGCGGGCGAGGCCTCCATGGGCTCGGAGGATTTTTCCGAATTCGCCGCCCGCGCGCCCTCCTTCCATCTGCGGATCGGCAGCGGCGCGCCGGGGCGCGATGACCGGCTGCACAATGCCTTCTATCAGCCGGATGAGGCCTGCATCGGCAATGGCGTGCAGGCGCTGACGCGCGCCGCGCTGGAACTGCTGCCATGAAGATCTGCGTCTATGGCGCCGGCGCCATTGGCGGCCACATCGCCGGCAGGCTGGCGCGCGGCGGCGGCCAGGTTTCGCTGGTGGCGCGCGGTGCGCATCTCGCGGCGATCCAGGCCAATGGCCTGACGGTGCACGCGCATGACGGCACGCATCACAGCCGCCCGCAGGCCAGTGCCGATCCGCGCGATCTCGGGCCGCAGGATGCGGTGATCGTCACGGTGAAGGCGCCGGCGCTGCCCGATGTCGCCGCCGGCATCGCACCGCTGCTGGGGCCGGAGACGGCGGTGGCCTTCGTCATGAACGGCATTCCCTGGTGGTACTTCCTGGGCCAGGCCAAGGGGCAGGATAGCCCGCATGGCGACATGCGGCTGCCCGCCGTCGATCCCGGCGGCGCATTGGAAGCCGCGGTGGGCCTCGCCCGCACCATCGGCGGTGTGGTGTATTCCGCGGCCGAGGTCGTCTCACCCGGCGTGGTGCATTCCGAGCACGGCAATATCCGCGTCATCCTCGGCGAACCCGATGGCCGCATCTCCGACCGCGCCAAGGCGATCTCCGCCGTGCTGGAAGCGGGCGGCATGCCGTCTCCGGTCACCCCGGATATCCGGCTGGAGGTCTGGGCGAAGCTGCTCGGCAATCTCGGCAACGGGCCGCTCTGCGTGCTGTCGCGCCGCGGGGTGCGTGATACCTTTGCCGACCCGCTGCTGCGCGATGCCGGGCGCCGCAGCGCGGAGGAGGGCAGGGCGATCGCCGCTGCGCTCGGTGTGGCGCTGACCGAACAGCATGTGGCGCGGGTGGCCGCGTCCAACATGGTGCACAAGCCCTCCATCCTGCAGGACCTCGAGCTCGGCCGGCCGATGGAGATCGACTGCCTGTTTGAGACGCCGCTGCAATTGGCACGGCTGACCGGCACGCCGACGCCGCAGCTCGATCTGCTGGTGGCGCTGGTCAAGCAGGTGGCGCGAGCGGCGAAGCTTTATCCGGAGATCGGGTAGGGCATATCCGTCTGGCCGAGCACCCAGCCCTCCCACCGCCGGATCCAGGGATCATCCGGGATGTGGTCGGGCCGGGCGCCATCCAGCACCGCGATCAGCGCGAGCAGGCCGAGCACGCAATCCAGCCGGTCCTCGCCTGCCGCATCGGCGCCGAAGCCATCCTGCAACTGCGCGGCCAGCACCGGGCAGGGGTCCACACGCAGCCGGTCCATCGCGGCGCGCAGCGTGCCTGCCAAAGCGCGGCGCGGCGCCTGCATCCGCTTGCTGCCGGCCAGCTTCAGGCCGAGCTGGCGCAGCGCCTCCGCCGGATAGACCTCGGCCAGCGCCACGCGGCCCGGCGCCAGCAGCCCGTGCAGCGGGCCGGCGAAGGGCCAGAGCGAGACGGGCGCGCCCGCGGCCAGGGCCGGCGCGATCCAGTCCCGCCAGGCGGCGATGGCGGCCTTGCCGGACTGGTTGGCGCCCAGCGTCCAGAATACCGGGGCGCCCGCGGGCCGCAGCGCCGTCGCCCGGTCGCATAGCCGCGACAGCCCGGCCGGCCCGGCCAGGCCCAGCGCCGCGGCATGGCTGGCGCGCGTCATGCCCTTGATGCCGCGTGCCGGGTAGAAGGGTTGCGCCGGCGAGACCTCCGCCAGTGTCGCGGCCACGCGGAAGAATTCCGGCCGCGCAACCAGGCCCGCGAGGAATTCGCAAAAATCCGCCTCCGCCCGCCCCGCCGCCCAGTCCCGCGGCACGCCGAGCGGCAGATCCAGCCCCAGCGCCACCGGCCTGCCATCGGCCAGCAACCCGGGCAGCAGCCGCGCGGGGTCGCCCACCAGGCGCGGCGGCTGGGCCTGCCACCGGCCGCCACGCCGTGCCGCCTGCGCCATCCAGCGCTTGCCTGGCGCCATGCTCCAATCCGCATGGGCTGCGATCATGCCGCGATTGCGTCCATTGCGTTCGCCCCGCCATGCCATAGGTTGACTGTGGATTTGGAAGGTAGGCGCGCATGGAAATGGCCACCGAATCGCCGATGCAGCCGCCCATCAAGGGTCAGGATGCGCTGCATCCGGAGGGCCAGTATTCGGCACTCGCCAAATGGTTCCACTGGCTGACGGTGCCGCTGCTGTTCGGCGCGCTGGCCACCGGCCCGGTCATCCGCTTCATGAAGGATGACGCGAAGATGCCCTTCTACGCGCTGCATGAAAGCCTCGGCCTGCTGATCCTGATGCTGGCGGTGGCGCGGCTGACCTGGCGCGGCATTTCCCGCCCGCCGGCGCTGCCGGAGCATCTGCCGCCATTGATGCGCCGCGCCGCTGCCGGGGTGCATCATGGGCTGTATGCGGCGCTGATCATCCAGCCGCTGCTCGGCTTCCTGACCACCAATGCCTATGGCTTCCCGATGCAGGGGCAGACCGCCTTCCTCGGCTTCATCGACCTGCCGAAATTCATGGAGGCGTCGCCGGGCCTGGCCAATGTGCTGCACTGGGGACACAGCCTGATCGGCTGGGCCTTTCCTGTCCTGCTCGCCGCGCATATCGGCGGTGCCATCTACCACCACGCCATCCGGCGCGACGGCACGCTGCTGCGGATGCTGTGAGGGCTATTTCAGGGGCTTGTTGGCGCGTTCCATCAGCCGGCCGAACCAGCCCTTCTTCTCCGGCTCCGGCGCCTTGGTGGCCAGGGCGAGCTTGGCCGCGGCTTCCTCAGCGCGGCGCAACCGGGCCTTCTCGGCCAGCCACTTGTCCAGGCTCATGCCCGCCTTCGCGGCGCGGCGGGACTCATAGGCGCGCTGCGCCTCGGTCAGCACCTCAGTCTTGGCCTCAGTCTTTGCCTCAGTCTTCGCCATGGCGACCTGTCTCCGTCCAGCCCGTGAATGGCGCGGCGGCGCGCGCTTCGCAAGATGTGTCCGCACGGGGTTGCGCGGCCCGGCGCATGGGCTGAATATCGAGGCATGGACCCGAAGGTCAAAGCAGGTATCTGGGTGTCCATGGCGTTGCGCCTGTCGGACATCTCAGGACGCTCCGGCGCCGTGCTCCGCAAGGGGGACCCGGATAGTGGGGGCATCCTGTGCGTGCTGCGTGCGCGCGATGCCATGGTGGTGCTGTCCCAGGTGCGCGATGCCGAAGGACGCCAGGCCTGGATGCGCGGCACCGGCCTCGCCCCGGTGGATTCGCCGACCGCGGATGCCTATGTCGAACGCCAGGTGCAGCGCGACCCTGACCTGTGGGTGGTGGAATTCGACGCGCCGGACCTGAAGCCGCCCTTCGAGGCCCGGCTGATCTAGATGTTTGGTCCCAGGCTTTGATGGTGCATTCTTGTCGCCTGGATGGAGGGATGCGCTATGGGCCAAGTTCTCCATGGGAGCGCCTCCTCGACAGAGGCGGTCCGTCGAGCGATACAGCATAGTCAAGCGAGCCTGAGGGCCCTGGCCAAGCGCTACGGCATCAACCCGAAGACCGTGGCGAAGTGGCGCGCGCGAACCTCCGTCACCGACCTGGCGACCGGACCCAAAA
>NZ_JAUYTS010000060.1 GCF_030695085.1 Falsiroseomonas sp.
GGAGCTGCGCGATCAGGTCGGCAAGCTCGCCGGTCTCGGTGGGATTCATGCCCGCGGTCGGTTCGTCGAGCAGCAGCAGGTCAGGCTCCGCCACCAGGGCACGGGCAATCTCCAGCCGCCGGCGGTTGGCGTAGGACAGGCTGAAGGCGGGCGCGTCGCGGCGTGGCCACAGCCGATCCCCGAACAGCTTCAGCGTGGCCTCCGCACGGTCTTCCAGCAGGCGGCGGCGGCTGGCGTAGCCCGGCAGGCCGAACAGCGCCGAGACCATCTCCGGCACCGCGCCGAAGGCATGCGGCAGCCGGCCGCCGCCGATCAACTGCACCTGCGTGCCGACCAGCACGCTTTCCAGCACCGACAATCCGGGAAACACCCGGCTGGTCTGGAAACTGCGCGCCACGCCAAGCGCGCTGATGCGTTCCGGCGCAAGCCGCGTCAGGTCGTGCGGACCGAGGCTGATGCGCCCCGCATCCGGCCGCACGAATCCGGTAATCAGCCGCACCAGCGTGGACTTGCCCGCGCCATTGGGCCCGACGATGGCGATCAGCTCGCCCCCCGGCACGGTGAAGGACACCTTGTCGGTCGCGACCAGCCCCCCGAAGCGGCGCGTGACGCCATCGAGCACCAGCGCGCCAGGGTGGCGATGGCTGCCCAGCGCCTGGGTCAGCGCCGCGCTCATCGCACGCCGCCCAGGCCCTGCGGCCGGAAGCGCAGCAGGCCGAGCAGGATCAGGCCATAGACGATCATGCGCCAATCATCGAAGGCGCGCAGCGCCTCCGGCAGGATCGCCAGCAGCACGCCGGCGATGACGGCGCCGGCAATATTGCCCATGCCGCCAAGCACGACCATCGAGATCAGCACGATGGAGGTTTCCAGGATGAAGGAATCCGGGCTGACGAAAGCCTGCAGCCAGGCGAACTGCGCGCCGGCCAGGCCGGCCATCAGCCCGGCCACGGCGGCCACCATCACCAGATAGCGCGTCACCGGCACGCCGGCCGCGTGCGCCGCCGGCCGATCCTCCCGGATGGCACGCCAGGTGCGGCCGATGGGCGATTCCAGCAGGCGATGCGCGATGACGTAGCAGACCGCCAGCAGCACGAGCGCGAGCCAGTACTGCCGTTCCAGCGGCTGCATCGACAGCCCGGCGATGCTGCCGCGCTGGATGCCGGCGATGCCCATCGGCCCGCGCGTCAGCTCGATCCAGTTCAGGAACAGCAGGTAGCCCACCTGCCCCACCGCCAGCGTCGCCAGCGCCACCGCATGCCCGGTCAGGCGGATCGCCGGCAGCGTGGCGATTGCTGCCATCGCCGCCGTGCCGAAGGCGGCCGCGAGCAGGATACCCTCCACCGGCCAGCCATGGTTGCGGCCGAGGATGGCGCAGACATAGGCGCCGAAGCCGAACAGGGCCGCGTGGCCGATGGAGATCACGCCGGCCGAGCCGGACAGCAGCGTCAGGCTCAGCGCCAGCATCGCGAACACCGCGCAGCCTGCCGCCACCTGCACGACATAGGCGCTGCCGAACAGCGGCAGCAGCGCCGCCAGCGCCATCACGCCCAGCACCATCCACAGCTTCGGCCGCAGCACCCAGTCGCGCGTGCGGGCCGTGGCACCGCCGAGGCTGGCGACGATCGAGGTGGTGGGGATCGCGCCCGAGGCGCCGCCGACTCCACCCAGCGCCTCCAGCTTACCGGTGCCGAGCAGACCCTGTGGCCGCACCATCAGCACCAGGATCAGCAGCGAATAGGCGATCAGGTCGCGGGAGCCTTCGCCGACATAGCCGCTGGCGAGATTCTCGAAGATGCCGAGCAGGAACCCGCCGAGCACCGCGCCGGGAATGCTGGCCAGGCCGCCGAGCAAGGCGGCCGCGAAGCCCTTGATGCCGAAGGGCACACCCATCTGCGGAAAGACAGATTGGTAGTACATGGCGACCAGGATGCCGGCCAGGGCGCCCAGCGCGCCCGCCATGCCGAAGGCGATCTGCCGCATCAGCGCGACATCGATGCCCATCTGCGCCGCGGCTTCCGGGTCCTGTGCCGTGGCGCGCAACGCGCGGCCGGTCCAGGACCGCGAAAGGAACAGCATCAGCCCGCCCATAACCGCCAGCGAGATGACGAAGGTGGCGATGTCCACGCCGGTCAGGAAGGCGCCGCCGACGAACACGACATAGGATTGCAGCGGGCTCGGGAAGGGCTGCGATTCGGCGGACCAGATCAGCTCCGCGCCCGCATCGGCGATCACCGCGATGGCCAGCGTGGAGAGCAGCGGCGCGATCGCCGGTGCGTTGCGCAGTGGCCGCAGCGCCAGCCGTTCCACCAGCATCCCCACCGCCGCCGTCGCAACGACGGACAGGATGCCGGCGGCCACGATCGGCACGCCCCACTGGATCAGCGTGAAGGCGAAGAAGGCGCCCAGCATCAGCAGCGCGCCCTGCGCGAAGTTGATCAGGTTCGCCACGCCGAACACCAGCGAAAAACCAAGGGCGATCAGCGCATAGACCGAGCCGATCACCAGCCCGTTCAGCAACTGGCTGAGAAACAGCTCGATCACGTCAGTTAGGTTCCAATGGACTCAGGTGTAGAGTTCGTACTTGCCGTTGCGGATCACCAGCAGCGTCATCGGCTTGCGCGGCGTGCCGTTGACGAAATCGGTGGTGCCGGTCACGCCCTCATAGGGCGGCAGGTCGTCGATCGCATCGCGCAGCGCCTCCCGCGTCACCGGCCGGCCGGCCTGGATCAGCGCCTTGGCGCCCTCCGCCGCGATGGCGATGGCATCATAGGCGAAGGCCGCCCACTGGTCCGGCTCCCGCCCATACTTCGCCTTGTAGCCCTCGGTGAAGGTGGCCTTGGAGGGATCCGCTGGGAAGAAATAGGTGGTGCAGATCACCCCCTCCGCGGCCGGGCCGGCGAGACGCAGGAATTCGGGATTGTACAGCGGGTCCGCGCCGCCGACCGGCACGGTGATGCCGGCCTGGCGCAGTTGCTGCATGAAGATGGCCGACGGCGCGTAGTGGCTGGCGAGGAAGATGCCATCGGCGCGCGATGCGCGGATCTTGGTGATCATGGCCCGGAAATCGCGCGCCTGCTGCGTCATCGCTTCCGACAGGATGACCTCGCCGCCGCGCTTCTCGATCTCGGCCTTGGTCGCCTGCGCGACATAGATGCCCCAGTCGTCCTGGAAGTAGGGCAGCGCGATCCGCTTGGTGCCGAGGCGGTTGACCATCAGCTCCGCATTCAGCTCGGCCACGATGTCCTGCGTATTGGGCATGCGGAACTGGTAGGGGCTGATCTTGGTGTAGTCCGGGTGGGAGGCCGTCGGGCTGACCTGCGGCATCCGCGCCTGGGCGAAGACCTGGCCCGCGGCCATCGAGGCGGTGGTGGTGAAGCTGCCGATCGCGGCGACGATCGCGGCGTCGCCGACGAAGCGCTGCGCGATGTTGGTGGATTGCAGCGGGTCGCCGCGGTCATCCTGGAATTCCACCTCCAGCCGCCGCCCGGCGATTCCGCCGGCCGCGTTGGTCTGTTCCAGGAACAGCTCCCCCGCCTCCCGGAAGCGCTGGCCGTTGGCAGCGAAGTTTCCGGTGAAGGGGCCGAAGAAGCCGAACTTCACGATGCCGGATGTACCGGCCCCCTGGGCGGAAAGCTGGCCCGGCATCAGCGCGACGGCGCCGAGGCCTGCCAGGCCACCCATCAAGCTGCGTCGTTGCATCATGGCGCAAAGCCCCGGTCTGAGGGTTGAGGATGAGAACAGACTTATCCAGCCGAAATCAGCCAGCAAGTCTCATGCCACAAGAAGGACGATCATGCTGCCGGCGCCTCACCCTGTGGAATTCCCTCGCCCGGAAGCTCCGGTTCAGGGCAGGAGCTCGCAGCCGCCAGGTGGTTTGCGCGATTCTCGATGGACAAGCTCCGGGCCACTGCCTCGCTCAATCACCACCCTTACCGAGCCTGTTGCGTGGGCACAGTGCGCGTCAGACGCGGCATTTCATGCGAACCACGGATCGCCGCCACAGATCCCGGTCGGTCGCTCAGCTCGCGATGGCATAGGCCGGGCGGCGGGGGTCGGCGCCGGCGGCCATCAATCCGCTGGCGGGGTCGGTGCGGATCGCCTCCACACTGCCGGCGGCATAGGCCCAGTCGGGCCAGGCCTGGATCTCATGGCCCAGCACCGTCAGCGCGGCGCGGGTCTCGGCCGGGATGCGTGATTCCACCGCCAGCTTGCGCGGGAAATATTCGAAGGGCGCGAAGGAGGAGGGGAAGGCGTAGGTCGCGATGCGCGGCGCCTCGATGGCCTCCTGCACCTCCATCCCGAAATGCAGCACGTTCAGCAGCACCTGCAGCATGGACTGCACCTGCACATCGCCGCCCGGCGTGCCGAAGGGCATCACGCCGCCATCGGCCAGAACCGCCAGCGCCGGGTTCGGCGTGAGGCGCGGCCGCTTGCCCGGCGCCACGCCGCAGGGATGCGCCGGATCGACCCGGCTCTGCGACCCGCGTGCGGATGGCACGATGCCGAGGCCCGGCACCACGGGGGAATTCCACGACCCGTCGGAGGGCGTGGCGCTGAAGGCGTTGCCCCAGCGATCGACGACGCAGACATAGGAGGTATCGGCCTCCACCTCCGGTGGTTTTTCGCGGATCGGCGGGGGCAGTTCGGTGCCGTTGCCGATCAGCGGCGGCGGCATGTCCGGGCAGGCCGCGTCACGCCGAAAACCGGCGGCGCGGGCGGCGATGTGGGCGGCCGAGAGCAGCTGGTCCAGCGGCACATCGACCATGGCCGGATCGCCGAAATGGTATTCCCGATCGGCCAGGGCGGCCTTCAGCGCCTCCGCGATCACATGCAGGTATTCGGCGCTGTTGTGGGCCAGCCCGTCGAAGCCGATGCGCTCGGCGATCAGCAGCGCTTCCAGCAGCGCGGGGCCCTGGCACCAGGGGCCGCAGGTGGAAACGGCGTGGCCGCGCCACATCCGCGTCACCGGCGGCTCGATGCGGCTGCGGAAATTGGCGAGGTCATCGCGCGACAGATAGCCGCCCTGGTCCTGCTGGAAGGCGACGATCCGGGCTGCGATGTCGCCCCGGTAGAAGGCGGCATGGGCGGCGGCGAGACCGGCGGCGCGCCCACCGCCCGCAGCGGCTTCCTGATCCACCATGTAGGTCAGCATGGCGGCGAGATCGGTCTGCACGAATTTCTGGCCGACCTCCGGTGCGCGGCCACCGGGCAGATAGATCGCGGCGGTGCTCGGCCATCGCATGTAGGATTCGAACTTCTGGACCAGGTTCTTCACCATGGTCGGGTGCATCGCGAAACCATCCCGCGCATGGCGGATGGCGGCGCCGGCGACCTCGCCGAAGCTCATGGTGCCGTGGCGTTGCAGGGCGGTGATCCAGGCATCGGGTGCCGCCGGCACCACGGTGCGCAGCACGCCGGGCGGCATTTTCCCGCCATGCTCGCGCAGGAACAGGTCTGCCGGAAAGGCCATTGGCCAGTGGCCGAGGCCGGCGATGGTCTCCACCTCACCGGCGGCGTTGCGCAGAATGATCGGCGCGACGCCTGCGACATTCACGATGTCCGACTGCACCACGCCGAGGGTGATGCCGGCGGCCACCCCCGCATCGATGGCATTGCCACCGGCCTCCAGCACCGCATGGCCGGCGGCGGTGGCCAGGTAATGCCCGGCGGAGACCGCGTGGCGGGTGCCGTACAGCGTGGGGCGGCCCGCCATGGTCACTCCGCCGGGCGCGCGTGGACGGCGACCACCTGCTCATCCATCCGCGGCGTGTAGGTGATGCCGCGCCGCGTGCCGATCGCCGACATCTGCACATAGAGTGGGATCTGCACATGCAGGTCCTGCACCTGATGCATCGCCTGGCGCACCGCGGCCTCCCGCCCGTCATCCATCCGCACCATCACCTCCCGCACCATGGCGTCCACCGCCAGGTCGCTGAAGCCGCTGCGATTGGCGCCGCCGAGGTTCCGCGGCACGTCGCGCGTGTGGAAGGAGGTCGAGAGCACATAGGTGGCGTCGCCGGAGGAGAAGGAACGGCCGACGAAATGCATCGGCAGCAGCACCCGGGCGGGGCGGATGCGCGGGAAGAACACCGTGCTCGGCGTGACATCCACATTCATCTTCAGCCCGGCACGCGCCAGCATCTGGCCGACCGCCTGGCAGATGCGGGCGTCGTTGACATAGCGGTCGTTGGAACAGGAGATGGTCAGGCCGAAGCCGTCCGGGAAGCCGGCCTCCGCCAGCAGGCGGCGCGCGCCGGCAACATCGGCGGGCGGCACCGGCACCGCCGGGTCATAGCCGCCAAAACCCTCCGGCGTCAGTTGGCCGGAGGCGACGGCCTGCCCCTCCATCACGCGCTCGACCAGCGCCTTGCGGTCGATCGCCATGGAGAGCGCGCGGCGGACGCGGAGATCGGAAAGCGGGTTCACCGGCAGCGGCTGGCCATTGCCATCGACCACCAGCGGCAGCGGGTCGGTCGCGACGTTCAGCGACAGATACATGATCCGGTCGGTCGCACGGCTGGCGATATTCACGCGCCCTTCCCGCCGCAGCCGCGAAAGGTCGGTCAGCGGCACATCCTCGATCAGGTCGTAATCGCCCGCGAGCAGACCGGCGAGCCGCGCCGCGTCATTGGCGACGACACGGACCTCCACCTCGCTCCAGGCCGGCTTGCTGCCGTAATAGGACTCGTTGCGCTGCAGTCGCATGCCGGTGGGGGAGACGCCGTTGCCCATGACGCGATAGGGGCCGGTGCCGATGGCGGCGCGACCCCGGTTGAAGTCCTCCGTGCTCGCATTCGCCGCGGCGCGGGCGGAGACGATGAAGACATTCGTCATCTGGCCGGGGATCAGCGGATTGGGCTCGCTGGTGTGCAGCCGCACGGTCAGCGGATCGACGATCTCGACACGGTCGATGGTGCGCAGGTTGATGGTGTAGGGGCCGATATTGCCCGGCACATTGGGGATGCGGGCGATGGAGAAGGCGATGTCCTCCGCCGTGAATGGCGTGCCGTCATGGAAGGTGACGCCGGGGCGCAGTTTCAGCTCCCACAGCGTGGGCTCCACCGCGCGCCAGCTTTCCACCGCGCCGGGCACCTGGCGGCTGTTCTCGTCGCGGCTGATGACGGTGTCGTAGATGTGCCGGGCCGCGGCCATGTTCGGGCCGTTGAAGAAGAAATGCGGATCGATGCCGAAGGTCGATTGCGTCGCCATGGTCAGCGTCTGTGCGTGGGCGGGGGCCGCGAACGGCAGGCACATCGCACCCAGGGCCAGCAGCCGGGACAGGATCGTACGGCCCGGGGTCTTGCGGAACGGCAGCATCAGACGCCTCCATTCTTGACGCGCCAGCCATCCAGCCGGTCGCGGAGTTGATAGGCCGTGCCCACCACCGGCATGAACCAGGGGTTGCCCGTGTAGAATGGTCGCGTGGGAAAGCTCAGCCGCGCGAAGGCGGAGACGCGGTTGGAACCGCCGAGAATCTGCTGCGCGGCAACGCGGCCGAAATGCGTCATGCCCACCACCCCGCTGCCGTTGCAGGCCATGGCGTAGTGCACGCCATCCTGGATGCCGACATGCGGCATCATGTCGAAGGCGAAGGCGACATTGCCCTTCCAGCCATGGGTGATGCGGACGCCGGCCAGATCCGGAATCAGATCCACCAGGAAGCGGTGCAGGGTCGCCGCCGCCAGCTTGGGGTCAGTCTGCACGAAGCTGGCGCGGCCGCCGAACAGGATGCGGCGATGGTCCGGCGAGGGGCGAAAATAGTAGAGGATCTTCTTGGTGTCGCCATAGACGCGCAGCTTCGGCAGTGCGCGGCGCACACGGTCCTCGCCCAGCTCCTCCGTCGCGATCAGGTAGCTCGCGACCGGGATCAGGCGGCGGCGGAACCAGGGGGTTGCCGCCCCGGTATAGCCATTGGTCGCCAGCATCAGGTGCCTCGCGCCGATGCGGCCCTTGTCGGTGGTGACGACGAAGCTGCCATCCGGCTGCCTTGCGTAGCTTTCCAGCGTCACGCCGGAGGCCAGGG
>NZ_JAUYTS010000063.1 GCF_030695085.1 Falsiroseomonas sp.
ACCTGGCCGAGGGCGCGGGCCAGTGCCGCCAGCACCGCGCCGGGGCGTGGTGCGGCGAAGCGGGCGGCGATGTGCTGGTCCGGGCGGATCAGCACCGCCCCGCCCGGCGGCGCACCGAAGCGGGCGGCGGCCAGCCCGGCATGGTCCCACAGCGCGCCGGGGCTTTCCTCCGCCGTGACGAAGATGGCGCGCAGCCCGGGGACCGGCGTCCAGACCGCGTCGAAGACCAGCAGGGCGAAGTCGCCACCCAGATGGCGCAGCAGCCAGTCCGGCGTGCCATCGCGCAGCACCGGCGCATCCGGCGCCGGGCTGCCCGGCGCGGCACCGCCTGGCCAATGCCCGTCATCGGGCGCGTTCAGCGGGCTGGCGGCCAGCAGCGCCGGGCGGGACAGGCGGCCGGAATTGACCAGGGCACGGGCGAAGGCGTGGCCCTCCGCCAATTCCAGCACCGCATCCCGGTAGGCCCGCGCCGCATCCGATTTCGGTGAGATGAAGTCGGTCGCCCGCGTCGAGTGCAGGATATTCTCCTCCGCCGCCGCGATCCGCTCCGCCTCATAACTGTCGAGCAGCGCCGGCCCGGCCTCGCCACGCAGGATGGCGGCCAGTTTCCAGGCGAGGTTGTCCGCATCCTGCACGCCGCCATTGCCGCCACGCGCGCCGAAGGGGCTGACCTGGTGCGCCGCATCGCCGGAGAAGATCACGCGGTCCTGCACGAAGCGATCCAGCCGCCGGCAGCGGAAGGTGTACAGGCTGACCCATTCCAGATCGAAGGGCACCGCCGGCCCCAGCATCGCGGCGACGCGGGCGCGCACCCGGTCGGGCTGCAATTCCGCCTCCGGTTCGGCTTGCGCGCCGAGTTGGAAGTCGATGCGCCAAAGGTCGTCGGGCTGCTTGTGCAGCAGCACGGATTGGCCGGGGTGGAAGGGCGGGTCGAACCAGAACCAGCGCTCGGCGGGGAAGGCGACGGCATCGCGGATCACCACATCGGCGATCAGGAAGCGGTCCTGGAAGACCTGCCCCTGGAAGGGAAGGCCCAGGCTGCGACGAACGAGACTGCGCGCGCCGTCGCAGGCCAGCAGCCACTCGGCGCGCAGCGTGTAGTCGCCGCCGGGGGTGGCGACCGTTAGCGTCGCGCCCGCCGCGTCGCTGGCGAGGCCGGTGACGGCGTGGCGCCAGCGCAGATCGACCCCCGCCTCGGCGCAGGCTTCCACCAGCCAGGCCTCGACATGGTATTGCTGGATGTTGATGAAGGCGGGGTAGCGGTGGCCTTCCTCCGGCAGCAGGTCGAAGGCGTAGGCCTGCCGGTCCTGGTGGAAGACGCGGCCGGTCTTCCAGGTGACGCCCTTGGCCAGCAGGCGGTCGCCCAGCCCGAGCCTGCCGTAGATTTCCAGCGTGCGCTTGGCGAAGCAGATGGCGCGCGATCCGGTGGCGACGCTGTCCTCCTCATCCAGCAGCGTCACCGCCACGCCGTGCCGCGCGAGGTCCAGCGCCAGCGTCAGCCCGACCAGTCCGCCGCCCACCACCACCACGCGGCGATGGTCCTGGCCGGATGCGGGGGGTGGCGTGGCGGCGTAGCGCGGGTTGGTGTGCGGCACAGGGTCAGGCCTCGGCGGGCTTCATGGCCGTGCCGTGTTCCAGCGCCTGCCACATCGCCACGTCCCGCTCCGCCGTCCAGATGCGCGGATGGGCGAGGCCCTGCGCCTCGTCGAAGGCGCGGGTGACGTTGAAGGGCATGCAGTGTTCGAAGATCACCCAGGACCCGTATTTCGGGCGCATGAAGCCCATGGTGTCGTCATACACCGCCTTCAGGTCCCAGCCCTTCGCCACGCCGGCCTGCACCCGGCCGAACAGGTCGGTGGTGAAGGACCGGGTGCCCTCGATCGCCTCGGCGCAATCGGCCCTGGTGAGCAGCGCCCGCCCGCGCCCGGGCACCAGCTTTTCGGCGCCGAGCGCCGCCACGGCATCCAGCGTGGCGGACCAGTCGGCGAAATGCGCGTCGCCGCAATAGGGGGTGGCGCCGAATTCCACCGTGTCGCCGGCGAACAGCACGCGCTCCTTCGGCAGCCACACCACCGTATCGCCGGCCGTATGGCTACGGCCGACATGGATCACCTGCGCTTCCCGCTCCCCGAGCCACAGCGTCATGCGCTTATGGAAGGTATGGGTCGGCCAGGTGAGGCCCGGAATGCTCTCCTTGCCGCGGAACAGGCGGGGGAAGCGGCCGATCTCGCTGTCCATGTCCTGGCGGCCGCGTTCCACGATCAGGTCGCGTGTCGCCTCGCTGGCCAGAATGACCGGGTTGCCGTAGCCGCTGGCGCCCAGTACCCGCACCGCGTGGTAGTGGGTCAGCACCACCTGGCCGACATGGCGCGGGGTGACGGTGGCGATGCGGGCCATGACGTCCTGCGCCATGGCGGGGGTTGCCTGGGCATCCACCACCACCACGCCATCCGGGCCGATGATGACGCCGGAATTGGGGTCTCCCTCCGCCGTATAGGCGTAGAGGCCGGGGCCGAGTTCGTCGAAGGAGATGGCCTTCTCGGCCAGGTCATGGGCGGAGGCGAATCCGGACATCTGCGTTGGCTCCCCTGTCTTGCGCGCAGGTTCCACCGGCAGGGGCCGCAGCGGCAAGGGGTATGCGCGGTGGGCGGGCAGGCATCCCAGACCTGCCTGCATTGTATGTTCACATCGCAGACGTGTCATTGTAGGTTGCAATACTAGGACGGCAGTCGCGCACTGCCAGGAACCAATCCCGATGAGCCGCAACGCCAACCTGACCCCCTTGCCCGGTAGCTGTGCCGCCTGCACGGTGCGCCCCTTTGCCCTGTTCCGCGTCATTCCGCAGGCCCGGGTGGGGGAGATTGCGCGCCTCCGGTCCGGCGTGCGGCTGGTGCGGGCCGGCGATGCCATCATGGATGGCGTCTTCACCATGTATGCCGGCTGGGCCTTCACCTGGACCGCGACCAATGACGGCCGCCGCCAGATCCTGGATTTCCACCTGCCCGGCGACCTGGTGGAGCGCACCGAGGATGCGGCAGAGGTCGAGGCGCTGACCGATGCCTCCTTCTGCATCCTGTCCAAGGAACGGCTCTGCGCCTTCATGGGCAACGATCCCGGCCTGGCGCTGTCCTATGTGGAGGGGCTGACGCGGGACCGCGCGCGGATGCGCGAAAGGCTGACCAGCCTCGGCCGCCGCGATGCCGCGGGGCGGGTGGCGCATCTGTTGCTGGAATTGCATGGCAGGCTGCTGCGCCGCGGCGGCGGGGATGCGCGCGGGGCCGCGGTGCCGCTGAAACAGGCGCATCTGGCGGATACGCTGGGGCTGTCCGTGGAACACGCCAACCGGGCGCTGGCCGCACTCCGCAAGGACGGCATCGCCACGCTGGCCAAGGGCCGGCTGGAGATTCTGAACCGGCACGCGCTGGAGGATCTGGCCGGTTGGGCCAACCACAGCCCGGCCGGCACCACATTGGCGCCGCAGACCAGGGCGGGCTGAAGGCCCGCTCGGCTTGGACGGAACCGGTCGAGGCTGTAGCTTTCGGCCAGACCCGGAACGGACCCGACGCCGATGCGCCTTCACCCGCCGCGCCTTCTGGCCCCCCATTTTCTGGCCCCCCATTTTCTGGCCACACGCCTTGCCCATCTGCTGGGCGGCCTGTTGCTGCTGTGTTGTGCCGCCCTGGCCTCGCCGGCGCAGGCGCAGCGCGACCCGTCCTTCAACCTGGTCAATCGCAGCGGCCAGCCGATCCGGGAGATCTATGTCTCCCCCAGCGAGGATCGCTACTGGGGGCATGATCTGCTGGAGGCAGACCTGCTGCCGGATGGCGCCAGCTTCCCGCTGCGGATCGCCCCCTCGGCCGGCTGCCTGCAGGATGTGCGGGTGGTCTATATCGATGGCCGGCCGGAGGAGCGGCGGCGGCAGGATACCTGCCGGATCGTGCAGATGGTGTTCGGCGCCGGAGCCGCATCGGGGGCAGGACCTGGTGCTGCGCCGGGCGGGCGGCCCCGGCCCGGCGCCCAGGCCAGTGCCAACCCGTCCTTCAACCTGGTCAACCATGGCGGCGCGTCGATCCGGGAGGTCTACGTCACCTCCGTCCAGGTTGATAACTGGGGCGAGGACCGGCTCGGCCAGCAGGTGCTGCCGCCGGGCCGCCACCTCGCGGTGCGGCTGCCCTCCGGCGACTGTGTGAACGATGTGCGGATCGTCTGGATGGATGGCCGTCCCGAGGAACGGCGGCGGATCGACACTTGTGGGCTGGTGAACCTGATCTTCCGGTAGTAGGCCATTCGCGGCCACAACTGCAGGATGTTGCCGCATGCCGACGATCGCCGAGACCTACGCAAGGCTGCGCGAGGGGCGGAAGGCCGGCAAGCCGGTGGATTTCGAGGCGCTGCTGCGGAAATTCTACGGCGGCCTGCTGAAGCCGGGCGACATCGCGCTGGATATCGGCTGCTTCAAGGCCACCCACGCCGTGCCGATGGCCGACGCCATTCGCGGCCCCGGCGCCGCGCTGCATGCCTTCGAGGCGAATCCCGCCATGGCCGCCGCGCTGCGCCCGGTGCTGGCCCGGCCGGGGCGGGAACATGTGACGCTGCATGAATGCGCCGTCGGCCTGGCGGATGGGGAGGCGACCTATGTCGTCGCGGTCGACAGCCCCGGCTATAGCGGCCTGCAGCAGCGCGAATACGACCAGCCCGACATGCGGACGGAGCGCATCACCGTCCGCACCGTGAAGCTGGACACGCTGCTGGGCCACCTGCCGGCGCTGGCCTTCATCAAGATCGATATCGAGGGCGGTGAATTCGATGCGCTGCGTGGCGGCGCCGGGCTGGTGGAACGGCTGCGCCCGTCGATCAGCTTCGAATTCGGCGTGCGGTCCTACGGCGCCTATGGCGTGAAGCCGGCCGAGGTCTTCGACTGGTTCGCCACCCGCCGCTACATGCTGTTCGACATCATCGGCACGCCACTGCCGAGCCGGGAATTGTTCCTGGAGGCGGATCGCACGCCGGGGCTGTGGGATTTCCTGGCGGTGCCGGAAGAAAACCCGTTGGCCCGCCGCCAGGCCTGGGCGCAGCAGCTTCTGATCGATTGAGGGGGGCGCGCGGCGCCCCCCCCTTTTTGGCCCGTCAGGCGGCCTTGGCCGCCTCCAGCGCCTTCCACACCGTCTCCGGCGTCGCCGGCATGTCGATATGCTTCACCCCGGCGCCCGACAGCGCATCCACCAGCGCGTTGATCGCGGCGGGGGGCGAGCCCACGGCGCCGGCCTCGCCGGCACCCTTCACGCCCATCGGGTTGGTCTCGCAGGTCACCTCGATGAGGTCGACATCGATATCCGGCAGATCCTCCGCCCGCGGCAGGGCGTAGTCCATGAAGGAGGCGGACAGCAGCTGGCCGGAGCCGTTGTCGTAGCTGGTGCGCTCATGCAGCGCCTGGCCGATGCCCTGCGCCACGCCGCCATGCACCTGGCCGCGCACGATCAGCGGGTTCAGCGCATGGCCCACATCATCCACCACGATATAGCGCGGCACGGTGACGATACCGGTTTCGGGGTCCACCTCCACCTCCGCCACATGGCAGCCATTGGGGAAGGTGTGGGTGTCGATATTCGCGGTCTCCATCGCATCCAGCAGGATGGCGCTTTCGCCCGCCGCCACGCGCTTGCGCTGCACCGCCGCCAGATCGAGGATGTCGACGCCCCGGTCGGTGCCCGCCACGGCGAAGCGGCCACCGGTGAATTCGATGTCGACGACCGAGGTCTCGAGCTGCTCGGCGGCGGCCTGCTTGCCCTTTTCCACCACGCTGGCGGTGGTCACCAGGATCGCCTGGCCTTCCGAATACAGGCTGCGCGCGCCGCCGGTGCCGCCGCCGGAGGGCAGGCTTTCACTGTCCCCCTGCCGCACGCGGATCTTGTCGATCGGGATGCCCAGCTCGTGGCTGGTCATCATCGCATAGGCGGTCTCATGCCCCTGGCCGGTGGATTGCGTGCCGACATAGAGGTCAACGAAACCGTCATCGGCGAAGACGACCTTGGCATTCTCCGTCGCCGCGCCACCGGTCGCCTCGAGGTAGTAGGCGAGGCCGATGCCGCGCTGCTTGCCGCGCCTTGCCGCTTCCGCGCGCCGCGCCGGGAAGCCGTCCCAGTCGATCTTCGCCAGCGCCGCATCCATGAGCTGCCCGAAATCGCCGCTGTCATAGCGCTGGCCCATGGCGGAGACCCAGGGCATCGCGCTCTGCTTCACCATGTTGCGGCGGCGCAGCTCGATCCGGTCGATGCCGATCTCGCGCGCCGTCGCGTCGATCAGCCGTTCCACCAGGTAATTGCTCTCGGGCCGGCCGGCGCCGCGATAGGCATCCACCGGCACGGTGTTGGTCAGCACGCCGATGACATGGGCGTGGATCGCCTCGAACCCATAGACGCTGGCCAGCACCTTCGTGCCGGCGCCGGTCGGGATGAAGGGGGCGAAGGTGGAGAGATAGGCGCCCATGCCGGCATAATTGCGGGTCCGCAGCGCCAGGAATTTTCCTTCATTGTCGGTGGCCAGCTCGCCGAGGGTGATGTTGTCCCGGCCATGCGTGTCCGACAGGAAGGCCTCGCTGCGATCGCTGGCCCAGCGCACCGGGCGGCCGACCTTGCGGGCGGCGGCGGCGACCAGCACATGCTCGGGGTACAGGAACAGCTTCATGCCGAAGCCGCCGCCCACATCCGGCGTCACCACGCGGACATCATCCGCCGGGATGTTGAAGATGTTGCCGGACAGGATGTTCTTCAGCAGCCAGGAGCCCTGGGTGTTGGTGTGCAGGGTCAGCTTGTCGCCTTCCCAGGCGGCGACCGCGGCGCGGGCTTCCATGCTGGCGACGACGACGCGGTTGTTCACCACGGTCAGGCGGGTGACATGGGCGGCGCGGGCGAAGGCGGCATCCGCCTTGGCCTTGTCGCCGGCTTCCCAGTCGAACACCACGTTGTTGGCGATATCCGGCCAGACAGCCGGCTGGCCCGGCTGGAAGGCCACGGCAAGGTCGGTGATGGCCGGAAGCTGGTCGTACTCCACCTCCACCGCCTCGGCTCCGTCGCGGGCGGCCTGGGCGGTCTCGGCGACGATGAAGGCGACCGGATCGCCGACATGGCGCACCACGCCATCCGCCAGCGCCGGGCGCGGCGTATTGCCACGGGGGGTGCCGTCCCGGTTCTTCATCGGGATCAGGCAGGGCAATTCGCCGATGCCTTCCGCCTTCAAATCGGCGGCGGTCAGCACCGCCAGCACGCCGGGCAAGGCGAGCGCGGCGGCGGTGTCGATGCGCGTGATGGTGGCATGCGCCTGCGGGCTACGCAGCACGATGCCATGCGCCTGGCCTGGCATGGCCAGGTCATCCGTATAGGCGCCTCGGCCGGTCAGCAGCCGCGGATCCTCGACCCGGCGTACCGATTGGCTCAATCCGAACTTTGCCATGGCGTCACGTCCCCGCTTGGTTCCGCTGAGTATCTGCTGTCCCGGGGGCGTCCGTGAAGACCCCCCGCCCTCGCTATTACGTGCGCCCTATTCGGCCGGTGCCGGCTTGGTGACCCTGGCGCCGAAGCGCCGCTTCACCCCCTCCCGCATCGTCTGGAACACGACATAGAGCATCGGGATGATGAAGATGCCGATCAGCGCCGCCACGATCATCCCGCCGAACACCGGAGTGCCAACCGCGCGGCGGGAGGCACTCGCGGCACCGGAGGCGAATACCAGCGGCACCAGGCCCAGGATGAAGGCGACGGAGGTCATGATGACGGCGCGGAAGCGCAGCCGCGCGCCCATCACCGCCGCCTCCCGGATCGGCATCCCCGCCTCCCGCCGTTCCTTGGCGAATTCGACGATCAGGATGCCGTTCTTGGCGGCGAGCGCGATCAGCACCACCAGCCCGACCTGGGCGTAAACATCGAGCGACAGGCCCGCCAGCATGATGGCACCGAAGGACCCCAGCGCGCCGACCGAGATCGACAGCAGCACCGGGATCGGGATCACCCAGCTTTCATACAGCGCGACCAGGAACAGGTAGGCGAACAGCAGGGCCAGCGCCATGATCACGACGGTCTGGCCGCTGGCCTGCTTTTCCTGGAAGGCGGTGCCGGTCCATTCGAAGCCATAGCCGGCCGGCAGCGCGGTGTCCGAAAGCGCCTCCATCGCCGCCAGCGCATCGCCGGAGGAAATGCCCGGCCGTGGCGATCCGCCGATGCGGACGGAGCGGACATTGTTGTAGCGGTTGATGGTCTGCGGCCCCAGCACGATGCGGACATCGGCGAAGGATCGCAGCGGCACCATCTCGCCCGCCGCATTGCGTACATGGATGCGCCAGAGGTCGGGGATGTCGTCCCGATCCGTCGCCTCGGCCTGGATGTTCACCTGCCAGGACCGGCCATAGATGTTGAAATCGTTCACGTAGAAGCCGCCCAGCGTGGTCTGCAGGGCGTTGAAGATATCGCTGATGCGGATGCCCAGCGCCTGCGCCTTGTCCCGGTCCACATCCAGGAAAAGGGAGGGTGTGTCGGCGGAGAAGGTGGAGAATACGGCGGTCAGCCGCGGGTCCTGGTTGGCGGCGGCCGCCAGGCCCTGCATGGCGGCGAACATCTCCTCCGGCGGGCGGCCCTCCAGATTCTGCATCTGGTATTCGAAGCCGCCGCCGGTGCCGAGGCCGATGATGGGCGGGATGTTGAAGGCGAAGGTGTTGGCGGCGCGCACCTGCTGCGTCGCGCCGAACACCGTGCGGATCGCGGCGAAGACGCTTTCCTGCGCCCCGGCGCGATCCTCGAAGGGCTTCATCCGCACCACGATGAAGGCGGCGTTGGATTGTGCGCCGCCATCGATCAGGCTGAAGCCGACGATGGACAGCACGCGGTCCACCCCCGGCACCGGGGCGATGATCGCCTCCACCTGTTCCACCGCCGCGCGGGTGCGCGACAGGCTGGCACCGGCGGGCAACTGCATCTGCACGAAGAAGGCGCCCTGGTCTTCCTCCGGCAGGAAGCCCTGCGGCGTGCGGCTGCCGAGGAACAGGATGCCAGCCCCCGAAACCGCGACCAGCACCAGCGACAGGATGGAAAACCGCACCAGCCGCGCGACAATATTGCCGTATTTGTCCCGCACCCAGTCGATGCCGCGCATCACCGCCGCCAGGAAGCCACGGCGTGGCCCATGCCCCGGCGGATGCGGCCGCAGGAACAGCGCGCACAGGGCCGGTGACAGGGTCAGCGCATTGATGGCCGAGATCACCATGGCGGCAGAGACGGTGATGGCGAACTGGCTGAACAGCACGCCGGACAGGCCGGGGATGAAGCCCACCGGCACGAAGACCGACAGCAGCACCAGGGTGATGGCGATGATCGGCGCGGTGATTTCCCGCATCGCCTGCTTGGTGGCATCCGCCGGCGACATGTCGGGGTTTTCCGACATCACCCGCTCGACATTCTCCACCACCACGATGGCGTCATCGACGACGATGCCGATGGCCAGCACCATCGCGAGCAGGGACACGGTATTGGCCGAATACCCCAGCAGCAGCAGCACCGCGAAGGTGCCGATCAGGCTGACCGGCACGGCGATGGTGGGGATGACGGTGGCGCGGAAACTGCCGAGGAACAGCAGCACCACCAGCACCACCAGCACGAAGGCCTCGAGCAGCGTCTTGATGACCTCGTAGATCGTGTCCACGACGAAGGTGGAGGTGTCGTAGAACACCGCGGTCTGCATCCCTTCCGGGAAGCGGCGGGACATCTCCTCCAGCACCGCGCTCAGGCTGGCGGCCGCCGTCACCGCATTGGCGCCGGGCGAGAGATAGGTTGCCAGCGTGATGGCCGGGCGGCCGTTCAGGCGGCTTTCGGTGTCGATCCGCGCCGCGCCAAGCTCCACCCGCGCCACGTCGCGCAGCCGCAGCAGCGACCCTTCGGCATTGGCGCGGATGACGATGGCGCCGAATTCCTCCGGCGTGGTCAGGCGGCCCTGGGTCTGCAGGTTGATCTGGTACTGCTGGTCATCCGAGATCGGCTGCGCGCCGATGCGGCCCACCGCGGCCTGCACGTTCTGCGCCTGGATCGCCGCGATCACATCCGCCGGCGTCAGGTTCAGGCTGATCAGCCGGTCCAGCTCGAACCAGATCCGCATGGAATAATCGAGCGCGCCGAAAATCTGCGCCGAGCCGATGCCGGGCGTGCGCGCCAGCCGGTCCAGCATGTTGATGGTGACGTAGTTCGACAGGAACAGCGCATCATGCTCGGGGTTGTCCGAGGTGACGGTGATGAACTGCAGCACGGCGGAGGATTGCTTGCGCACCGTCACGCCGGCGCGCTGCACCTCCGCCGGTAGCCGGGCGAGCGCCGATTGCACGCGGTTGTTGACGTTGACGGTGGCGATGTCCGGGTCGGTGCCCAGCGCGAAGGAGACGGACAGCGTGTAGCTGCCGTCATTGGCGCTGTTGGAGGACATGTAGATCATGCCTTCCACCCCGTTCACCGCGCTTTCGATCACCTGGCCCACGGTCGCTTCCACCACGGCGGCGGAGGCTCCGCCGTAATTGGTGGTGACGGAGACCTGCGGCGGCACGATGTCCGGGAACTGCGCCACGGGGATGCGCAGCATGGCCAGCGCGCCCGCCAAGGTCAGCAGGATGGACAGCACGATCGCCAGCCGCGGGCGATCGACGAAGACGGCGGAGATCATGGCGGGTCAGCCCTGCCGGCCAGCGGGGGCTGCACCAGGGGCTGCACCAGGGGCGGCGCCAGGGGTGCGGATGGGGGCCGAGGCCGGGCCGGGTTGCACCGGCTGGCCGGGGCGGACGCGCTGCACGCCTTCGACCACCACACGTTCCCCGGTTTCCAGCCCGGATTCCACCACCACCTGGTCGGCGATGGACCGGCCGAGCGTGAGGGGGCGCCGCGCCGGGCGGTTCTCGGCATCCAGCACCCAGACGTAATTGCCGCCCTGGTCCTGCAGCACGGCGCTGCGCGGAATCACCACGGCCTGCACCGGCTCCGCCCCCTCGACGAAGACGTTGACGAACATGCCATCGATCAGCGTGCGATCGGCCTCCCCGTCCTGCGCCGGGCCGCGTGGCGGGTTCGGGATCAGCGCGCGGACCAGCACAGTATCCGTGTTGCGGTCCACCTGCGGGTCGATGAAGTCGATCCGGCCGACCTGGTTGTAGGTCTCGCCGGTCACCAGCCTGATCCGCACGCGCGTGGCGCCGGCCCCGCCGCGCCCGGCATAGCGGTCGCGCAGCTCGGTCCCGGTGCGGAGGTTGACGGGGAAGGAGACGCGCATCGGGTCCTGGCTGACCACGGTGGCCAGCTTCTCGCTCGTCGGCCCGACCACGGCGCCCACCGAGAAGGTGGAGCGACCGACCTTGCCGGCGAAGGGTGCGGCGATCTCGGTGTAGCCCAGGTTGATCTCCGCCACCCGCAGCTGCGCCTGGGCCGCCAGCACATTGGCCTGGGCGGTGCGCTGGGCGGCGGTGGCATTCTCCACATTCACCTGGGTGCCGGCGGCGCTGCGCACCAGGTCCCGGGCACGGGCGAGCGCGCTGTTGGCGTTCTGCAATTCGGCCTCGGCGGAGGCGACGGCGGCGCGGGCGCGCGCCACCTCGGCCTCGAAGGGCGGGCGCTCCAGGCGGAACAGCACCTGGCCCTCCGTGACTTCCTGGCCCTCCCGGAAGGGGCGTTCCTGGAGGAAGCCGGTGATCCGCGCGCGCAGATCGACGCGGTCCTGCGCTTCAACCCGCCCGACGAATTCGGTGCTTTCCGTGACCGGGCGGCGTTCCACCGCCAGCACGCCGACCGCGGGCGGGCCTTGCGGGCCGAATTGCGCCTGGGCGGGGGCGGCGAGCAGGCCCAGCAGGGCGGCCAAACCGAAAAGGGCCGCACGAGGCGCGGCCGGGAACTGCGTCAGCATGGAAGCGATCCAAGATTTGGAAGGCAGCCAAACCGATCACAACCAGCCGCGTCAAGTTTCCTGATCGTTACTACCCCCCGTTGCGGCGGGCCTCGAAGGCCGTGATTTCCGGCTCCAGTGTCAGGGTCAGTCCGATTTCATCGAGGCCACGCAGCAGACAATCCCGGGCGAAGCCGGGGACGAAGAATTCATGCGTTGAACCATCCGGCGCCGTCAGGATCTGAGTCTGCAGATCGACCGAGATTGTCACGCCCGGGCTGGCTGAAATCGCCTGGCGCAGCGCGCTGACGGCCGACTCGGGCAGCTTCACCGGCAGCAGGCCGTTTTTCAGCGCGTTGGAGAAGAAGATATCGCCGAAGGAGGAGGCGACCACGCAGCGGAAGCCCATCGCCGCCAGCGCATAGACCGCCGCTTCCCGCGACGACCCCACGCCGAAATTCCGCCCCGCCACCAGGATGCCGGCTGCATCGAAGGGCGGCTGGTTCAGGATGAAATCGGGCCGCTTCGCGCCGTCTGGCGTGAAGCGCTGGTCGTGGAAGCCATAGGTCGCATAGCGTTCGTCACGCGGGCGCCGCATGAAGCGGGCCGGCATGATCTGGTCGGTATCGACATTCGCGAGATCAAGCGGCGCGGCGATGGCGGTGTAGCGGGTGAAGGGTTCCATCAGGAGGCACTCACCAGCCGGCCCGCCACCGCGGAAGCGGCCGCGGAGGCCGGGGAGACCAGATGCGTCCGTGCGCCGCGCCCCTGCCTGCCGGCAAAATTGCGGTTGGAGGTGGAGGCGCAGCGTTCGCCCTCGCCCACCGTCTCGCCATGCATGGAGACACACAGCGCGCAGGAGCTTTCCTCCCACCGCGCGCCCGCCTCCTTGAAGATCCGGTCCAGCCCCTCCGCCTCCGCCGCCCGCTTGACGCGGGAGGAACCGGGGGAGACCAGCATCGGCACGGCGATGCGGCGGCCGCGCAGCACGGCTGCGGCGTCCCGCAGATCCTCGATCCGCGCATTGGTGCAGGAGCCGAGGAAGACGCGGTCCAGCGCCACATCCGCCATCGCCTCCCCGCCCTTCAGCCCCATGTAGTCCAGGCTGCGCGCCCAGGCCTTTTGGCGGGCCTCATCCGGTGCCTCCTCGGCGCGGGGGACGCGGCCGGATAGTGGCACCGCTTCCTCCGGGCTGGTGCCCCAGGTGGCCATCGGGCGGATCGCCGTGGCGTCGATCGTCACCTCGGAGTCGAAGCTTGCATCGGGGTCGCTGAACAGGCGGTCCCAGGCCGGGTCCGCCTCGGCGGGCGCGTAGGGGCGGCCGGCGAGCCAGGCGCGCGTCACGCGATCGGGCGCCACCATGCCGGTCCGCGCGCCGGCTTCGATCGCCATGTTGCACAGTGTCAGGCGGGCTTCCACGGATAGCGCGCGCACCGCGGAACCGGCGAATTCGATGGCACCGCCCAAGCCGCCGCCGGTGCCGATCTGCGCGATCAGCGCCAGCGCCATGTCCTTCGCCGTGCTGCCTGCGGGCAGGGCGCCCTCGAAGGCGCAGCGGATCTGCTTCGGCGGGGACTGCCATATGGTCTGCGTCGCCAGCACATGCGCGACCTCGCTGGCGCCGATGCCGAAGGCCAGCGCGCCGAGCGCGCCATGGGTGGAGGTGTGGCTGTCGCCGCAGACCACCGTCATGCCCGGCAGGGTCAGCCCCTGCTCCGGCCCGGCGACATGGACGATGCCCTGGTCGGGGTCCGCCAGTTCGAAGGCGCGGATCCGGTTGGCGCGGGCGTTTTCCTCGAATGTCTCGATGATGCCGCGGATCTCGGGGTCCGCCACCTGGTCCGTCCGGCGGCTCACCGTGGGGGCGTAGTGGTCGCCGAAGCCGAAGCTGAGATCGGGGCGGCGCACGGCCAGGCCGCGCGCCTTCAGCATGTTGAAGGCGTGAAAACTGCCCTCATGGAAATAGTGGCGGTCCACATACAGCAGCGCCAGCCCGTCATCGCGGGCCTGCACCACATGCGCGTCCCAGATTTTTTGAAATAGCGTCTTTTGAGAAGATGTCTGGCCCATGCCCTGACACTGGCGCCGGCTTGGCGGCCAGGCAAGACCCGGGCAGGTTCAAGCCATGTGGAACACGCCCCCCGCCCTCATCACCCCCACCCTGCTCTCCCGCCTGCCGGATGCCCTGCGCCGGCCGCGCCGCAGCGCCTGGGCGGATGCCAACCGCGCCGGCGCGCCGGTGGACAGTTTCCTCGAAGGCCCCTGCTTCGATGCCGGCGGCAACCTGTTCTGCACCGACATCCCGCATGGCCGCGTCTTCCGCGTCTCCGGCAGCCAGTGGGAGGCGGTGGCGGAATATGAGGGCTGGCCGAACGGCCTGGCGGCGCGGGAGGATGAGCTGCTGGTGGCCGATTACCGCCACGGCGTGCTCAGCCTGGACCCGCGGAGCGGCGCGATGACCGCGGTGGCGGAGAACATCAACAGCGAGGGCTTCCGCGGGATCAACGACCTGATCCTGCACCCGGATGGGTCGATCCTGCTGACCGACCAGGGCCAGACCGGGCTGCAGGACCCCACCGGCCGGGTCTGGCGGCTGCACCCGGAGGGGCGGATGGACCGGCTGATCTCGAACGGTCCAAGCCCGAACGGCCTGGTGCTGAACCGTGCGGGCACGCATCTGATGGTGGCGATGACGCGTTCCTGCGAAATCTGGCGCTTCGCGCTGCGGCCGGATGCGGTGGTGGCCAAGGCGAACCTGTTCTTCCGTGTGCCCGCCGGCACCTCCGGCCCCGATGGGCTGGCGGTGGATGCGCATGACCGGCTGTTCGTGGCCAACCCCGGCCATGGGCAGGTCTGGGTGGTGGATCCGCATGGGCTGGCGACGCACCGGGTGGATTGCACCGGCTTCGGCCGCATGCCGACCAACTGCGCCTTCGCGCCCGATGGCCGCACCCTGGTGATCACCGAAAGCCAGTCCGGCAGCCTGCTGGCGGCGGAGATCCCCGTGCCGTGACGCTGTTCCACTGCCACATCGCGACCTCGCTGGACGGCATGATCGCCCGGCCGGATGGCGGGGTGGACTGGCTGGTCGAAGGGGCGCCGCCGCCCGAGGCCTTCGGCTTCGACGCCTTCTACGACCAGGTGGCGCTCATTCTGATGGGTCGCGGCACCTATGAGGCGGCGCGGCGCATGGGCGACTGGCCCTATGCCGGCAAGCCGGCGCTGGTGGTGACCAGCCGGCCCCTGGATGACGCGCCGCCCGGTGTCGAAACCCGCCCGGGCGACCTGCCGGCGCTGGTGGCGGAACTGCGGCAACGCGGACTGGGCCTGGTCTGGGTGGAGGGCGGCGGGCAGTTGCTGCGCGGCCTGCTCGGAATCGGCGCGCTGGACCGGCTGGAGATGGCGGTGGTGCCGGTCATCCTCGGCGCGGGGATACCGCTGTTTCCGCCCGGCACGCCGGAGACGCGGCTGGTGCTGCGGCAGAGTGCGACGGTGGGTGACGCGCTGCACCTGATCTACGAACCGGCATGATGCCGGCGCGATAGGCGGTAATGCTTGACCACGGCGACCGTGCTGCGGCAATGATCTTCTCGCTAACAGAACGACGTTCTGCCTAACAGAACGCAAGGAAGGAAACGCCATGAACCTCGCCCGCCGCGCCCTGCTCGCCGCCCCCGCCTTTCTGGTCCTTCCGGCGGCTACCCAAGAAGCCCGGGCCCAGGACACCTGGCCCAACCGGCCGATCCGCATGGTCCTGCCCTACGCCGCCGGCGGCGCCACCGATGTGATCGGGCGGCTGGTGGCGGATCGCCTGTCGCAACGCCTGCCGCAGCGTGTCGTGATGGAAAACCGCACCGGCGCGGGGGGCGCCATCGGCAGTTCCTTCGTCGCCAAGGCGCCTGGCGATGGCCACACGCTGCTGTTCCACAATATCGGCCACGCCGTGACCAAGGCGATCTACCCGCAGCTCGACTACGACCCGGAAGCGGACCTCAAGGCGGTCTCCATCGTGGCGGAAAGCCCGATGGTGCTGCTGGTGCCGCCCGACTCCCCGCACCGCACCCTGGCCGATTTCGTCGCCTTCGCCCGCGCCAATCCGGAGAAGCTGAGCTATGGCAGCACCGGCGGCGGCGGTGCGCTGCAACTGGTGAGCCTGCTGTTCCTGCGCGCCGCCGGCATCCGCGTGACGGAAATCCCCTATCGCGGCGGCGCCCCCGCGGCGCTCGACCTCGCCTCCGGCACGCTGGACATGCTGTATGATGCGGGGCTGACCGGCTTCGGCCTGGCCCGCGGCGGCCGCGCCCGGGCGCTCGCCGTCTCCGGCCCCAACCGCAGCCCGGTGATGCCGGCTGTGCCGACCATGGCCGAAGCCGGCTTCCCGGACGCCACCTTCATGGTCTGGCAGGCGGTGCTGGCGCCGGCCACCACGCCCGATGCGCTGATTGCCCGCATCCAGGCGGAAATCGCCGCCGTGCTGGCCGAGCCCACCACCCGGACCCGCCTGGCCGAGCTCGGCGCCGAGCGCCTGGTGGGCAACACCCCCGCCGAGGCGCAGGCCTTCGTCGCGGCGGAGATGGCGAAATGGGCGCTGATCCTGCGCGAGGCCGGGGTCCGCGCCGGGTGAGTGCCACGCCTGAAACCGGCGTCGCCGCCGTGGACCGCGCCCTGACCATCCTGGGCGCGTTCCGGGAGGGGGATGCGGCGCTGACGCTGGCGGAACTCGCGGCACGGACCGGCCTGTACAAATCCACCATCCTCCGCCTGCTCGCCTCGCTGGAGCGCAACCGCTGCGCCGCGCGGCTGGCCGATGGGCGCTGGGCGCTGGGGCCGATGCTGTTCCATTGGGGCGCGCTGTATGCGCGGGCGCAGCCGGTCGAGCGGCATCTGCCGGCGCTGCTGGCGGGCCTTGCCGAACAAAGCGGGGAGACGGCCAGCTTCTGGGTGCGCCATGAGGGCCAGCGCCTGTGCCTGGCCCGCGTCCGCAGCCCCAACCGCATCCGTGACGACCTCTCGGCCGGAGATCTGATCCCGCTGCCCGCCGGCGCCGCGGGGCGGGTGCTGACGGCGGCGGACCCGGCGGCGCTCGGCGTGGTCGCGACCTTCGGCGAGCGCAATCCGGAAGCCGCGGGCTGTGCCGCGGCGGTGTTCGGCCCTGGCGGAAAGCTGGCCGGCGCCATCGGCCTGTCCGGCCCGAAGGCGCGGATGCAGGCGCATGTGCCGGCCCATCTTGCCGCGCTGGCCGAAGCCGCGTCCGATCTGACACGACGACTCGGCGGCGATTTGATGCCGCGCACCGGAGCATTTGCATGACCAGCCCGACCCCGCTCGCCGGGATCCGCGTACTCGAATTCACGCATATGGTGATGGGCCCGACCGTGGGCATGACGCTGGCCGACCTCGGCGCCGAGGTCATCAAGGTCGAACCGGCCCCTGCTGGCGACAGCACCCGGCGCCTCGGCGGTTCCGGCGCCGGCTTCTACGCCGCCTTCGGCCGCGGCCGCCGCAGCCTGTGCGTCGATCTGAAGCAGCCGGAGGGGCTGGCGCTGGTGCAGAAACTGGCGGCGCGCGCCGATGTGGTGGTGGAGAATTTTCGGCCCGGCGCGATGGCCAGGCTGGGCCTCGGCTACGCACAGCTTTCGGCGACCAACCCCGGCCTGGTCTATTGTTCCTGCAAGGGCTTCCTGCCCGGTCCCTACGAACATCGCACGGCGCTGGACGAGGTGGTGCAGATGATGGGCGGCCTGGCCTACATGACCGGGCTGGAGGGCCGCCCGCTGCGCGCCGGTTCCTCCGTCATCGACATCATGGGCGGGATGTCCGGCGTCATCGGCATCCTGGCCGCCTTGGCCGAGCGTCAGCGCACGGGTGTGGGCGGTGAGATCCAGGCCGGGCTGTTCGAGACGGTGGCCCTGCTGATGGCGCAGCACATGGCGCAGACGAAGATCACCGGGCAGGCGCCGCCGCCCATGTCCGTCCGCCGCCCCGCCTGGCCGGTCTACGACATTTTTGCGACGTCCGATGGCGGGCAGGTCTTCGTCGGCGTGGTGACGGATACGCAGTGGCCGGCCTTCTGCGCGGCCTTCGGGCTGGACGACCTCGCCAGCGACCCGACGCTGAGCAACAAGCAGCAGCGCGCCGATGCCCGCGACCGCACCATTCCGCGCATCGCGCAGGCGCTGCTGGCCTATACCAAGCCCGATCTGATGGCGAAGTGCGAGGCGCTGGGCCTGCCCTTCGCCCCGATCGGCAAGCCGGCCGATCTCTTCGAGGACCCGCATCTGCTGGGCAGCGGCGGCCTGGTGCCGCTGACCCTGCCGGATGGCCAGCCCATCGACCTGCCGGCGCTGCCGGTCTCGATCGATGGCGCGCGGCCCGGCGGAACCGGCGACCTGCGCGCGCCGGGGGCGGATGGCGCGGCGATCGCGGCGGAGCTCGGTTACTCCGAGGCGGAGATCGCCGCGCTGCGGGCGAGCGGTGCGTTGACCGGGTAGGGCGTGATCGCCTGATTCAGACCTTCGGTGCCTTCGCACCGTCGGTCATCCTGCTCTAATCCACCTTGATGTTGCCGACGCGGATCACCTCCCGCCACTTGTCCAGCTCGCTGCGGATCATGGCGGTATAGGCCTCCGCACCCAGCGTGCCGGGGCGCACGCCGATGCGGCCGAAACGCTCGGCGATCTCGGGGGAGGCCATGGCCTTCGCCATCTCCTCCTCCCACCGCGCCTTCACCGCGTCGGGGATGCCGGCGGCGGCGGAGAAGCCGAACCAGTTGGTCGAGGCGACGGCGGGGAAGCCGGCCTCGGCGAAGGTCGGCACATCGGGCAGGGCCGGAGACCGCTCGGCCTCGCTGGTCGCGATCGGGCGCATGCGGCCGGCGCGGAGGTTGGGCAGGGCGGTGGGCAGGCTTTCCATCAGCGCCGGAATCTGCCCGCCCATCACATCCGTCATCGCCGGCGCCGATCCGCGATAGGGCACATGCGTGAGTTCGACCCCCGCCGCGCGGGCCAGCAACTGGCCGATCAGATGGTTCATCGTGCCATTGCCGCCGGAGCCGTAATTCATCTCGCCCGGCTTGGCGCGCGCCTGGGCCAGGAAGCCAGCAAGGTCCGCTGCGGTCACGCCCGGCCCGACGGCGAGCACGCTTGGGAAGGTGCCGATCAGGTGAATATGAGTAAAATCCGCCACCGGGTCATAGGGCACATTGGCATACAGCACCGGCCCGATGCCGTGCGAGGCGGCGTTCGAGATCATCACCATGTGCTGGTCGCCGCGTGCCTTGGCCAGCAGGTCGCTGCCCACCATGCCCCCCGCTCCGGGCCGGTTTTCCACCACGATGGGCTGGCCGAGCTTCGCGCCGAACCACTCGGCCAGGATGCGGGAGAGGATGTCCGCGGCACCGCCGGGCGGGAAGTTCACGATCCAGCGGATCGGCCGCTCCGGCCAGGCGGCTTGCGCGCGCGCCACGGCCGGCGCGGCCAGTGCCCCGGCAAGACTGCCGAGCAGCAGGCGGCGGGTCGGGTTGGCGATGTAGGGCATAGGAAACTCCCTTTCCTGGATCCGGTGATCCGGTCTGCGCCGGGCAAAGCAACATCGGTGCCGTAGACGAAACCAACCCTGCATGTTTCGCTGAGTCTGCGACACCACTGGTATCCAGGAGCATTGCATGGCCTTCGACCTGATCCTGCGCGGAATGCGCATGCCTCATTCGGCGGCATCTGACCCGTTGATGGACATCGGCGTGCAGGATGGCCGCATCGCCGCCATCGCGCCGCAACTGCAGGGTGAGGCGCGGGACCAGATGCAGGGCAAGGGCAGGCTGGTCTGCGCCGGCTTCGTGGAAACCCACATCCACCTCGACAAATCCTGCCTGTTCAACCGCTGCGATTGTGAGACCACGCGCTTTCCGCATCTGGCGATGGAGCGTGTCTCCGCCATCAAGCCGGACATCACGGTGGAGGATGTGACGCAGCGCGCCAGCCGCACGCTGGAGATGTGCGTGCTGCACGGCTGCACCCGGATGCGCACGCATGTGGAAGTGGACCCGCGCATCGGCCTGCGATTCTTCGAGGGCGTGAAGGCGCCGATCGACAGTTACGCCTGGGCCATCGATGTCGAGATCTGCGTGATGCCGCAGGAAGGCATGACGAATAATCCCGGCACGGATGAGCTGATGGTGGCCGCGCTGCGCAACGGTGCCAGGGTGGTCGGCGCCGCGCCGAACTACGACAGCGATCGCGCCGCGCAGATCCGCCGGGTGTTCGAGATGGCGCGCGAATTCGATGTCGACATCGACATGCATCTGGACAGCGGCACCAGCGGGGCGGATCTGGACACGCGCCTGGTGTGTGACCTGACGGAGCAATATGGCTGGGGCGGCCGGGTGGCCATCGGCCATGTCACCAAGCTGTCCACCATGAAGCCGGCGGAGGTGGATGCGGTGGCGAAGCGCATGGCCGATGCCGGCGTGGCGCTGACGGTGCTGCCGGCGACGGATCTGTATCTCGGCGGCCGGCACAAGGATGCCGATGTGCCGCGCAGCGTGGTGGATGCGAACCGGCTGGTGGCGGCCGGCGTGGTGTGTTCGCTATCCTCGAACAACATCCAGAATCCGTTCACGCCGTTCGGCGATGGACAGTTGATCCGCCAGGCGAATCTCTACGGCACCGTCATCCAGCGCGGCAACGATGCCGATGTGCGGGCGATGTGGAGCATGATCACGGACGCCTCGGCGCGCATCCTGCGGCAGCAGGATTACGGCATCGCGGTCGGTGCGCCGGCCGACCTCGTGGTGGTGGATGCGCCGGATGAGGTGGCGGCGCTGCGCGGCATCGCACCCGTGCTGGCCGCCTTCAAGAGAGGCCGCCGCACCGTGACGCGCCAGCCGGCGGAACTGCACCGCCCGGGCTGAGCGCAGCGCTTGCGCCGTTAGCCATGCCTCAACCTGTGGTCGGTAGGCTCCTGTCCCGGCGGGCAGAAGGCCCTGACACGCATCGCGGGGCGACGGCAAGGCCGCCGTGCCGCGCAGCCACGGGGGCACGGCATGAGGATCGCGATCTGCGTCAAGAAGGACATCCATGGCCTTCTGGCGGCCCGCATCCTCGCGGCCCGGCTTGGCTTCGCGAAGCTTCGCTTTTTTTGCAGCGTCAAGACACGGCAGGCGGAGGCTGACGTTCCGGCGCTGCGGCTGATGAAGCTGCTGGAGCGCGATGTCGCCATCGACACGCTGGCGATGATGGAGCCACCGACCCCCGGCCTGCCACCGCCGGATGAATGGGTCGAACTGCACGACATGCGCGCCGATGGTGGCGCCGCGCGGCTGCTGGATTTCCGGCCCGACATCGTCATCTCCGCGCGTTTCAGCCTGATCTTCCCGCAGCGCGTGCTCGATGCGGTGCCGCGCGGGATCATCAATGTCCATCCGGGCGCGCTGCCCGGCTACCGCGGCCTGTTCGCGCCCTTCTGGCAGGTGCTGCGAGGCGAGCGTGAGCTGGGCTGCACCGTGCATATGGTGGATCGCGGCATCGATACCGGGCCGATCCTCGGCGTGGCGCGGCTGCCCTTCGACGCCACGCGGTCGCTGATGTGGCACACGGCAGGGCTGTATCGCGGTGGTGTCGCCATCGCCGCCACGGCCGCCAATACGCTGGCGCGCGGCGGGCAGCCGGCTGGTGTGCCGCAGCCGGCGGGCGGCGCCTATTTCCGCTTTCCCGCCGCGGCCGATTTCGCGGCCCTGCCGGTGCCTATCGTCAGCGCACGCGATTACGCGCAGGTGCTGGGGGATGCCTTCGCGCCGGTGCCTGATGACTGCGTGACGCCGCGGAGGCAGGCGGCGTGAGGGGCGAGCTTTCCTTCGCCACGCGCCTGACGGGCGTACTGGCGACCATGCTGCTGCTGGGCTGCGGCCTGGCGGCGGGGCTGAACTACCTGAAATTCGAACGCATGCTGATGGAACAACAGGCGCGCGTGCTGGAGATCCTGGCCGGCGAACTGGGCAGCACGGTGGAGAACAGCCTGGCGCTCGGCGTGCGGCTGGCCGGCGTGCCGGGCGCACAGGCGCTGCTGGAGAGATCGCGCGCGGCGGAGCCACTGATCGCGGGCCTGACCATCGCCGATGCGGATCATGTCGTGCTGTTCGACACGGACCGGCAGAACATGGGCAGCACGCTGCCGCGGGAGCAACTGGCGGCGACGGGACCGGCGACATCCTGGCGCTTCCGCGACGGCCCGCGCTACGGCATCGGCGCCCCGATTATCAACGGCTTCGGCCAGCCCGAAGGCGCCATCCTGCTGCGCTATGAACGCACGGCCGTGGATGAACGGCTGGCGGCCGCGCTGCTGGCGATGATGCAGGCCACGCTGCTGGCGCTGGCCATTGCCATTCCCCTCGGCGCGCTCGGCCTGCACCTGGTGACGCGGCAGACGCGCCGCTGGTTCGCCGCGATGCAGGAGGCGATGCAGCCCGGCGCACCGCCCGCCGCGCTCGCCGCGGGCCTGCAGGTGGCCATCGCCGAAACCGATGCGGTGCTGAGCGGGGCGGAGGCGAAGCTGGAACAGATCGCGGCGCAACTGCCCGAATCCCTGCCGCAGCAGATGGAGACCGCCGCGCCATGACGCCGGATCGTCGCCTGGTTGGCCGCGTCGTCGCGGTGGCCGTGCTGCTGCTGACCATGGCCGTCGGCTTCGTCTCCCACACCGCGTTGCGGAGCTTCGAGGCGGAGCTGCGGCCGGAGCTGGAGCGCGAGGCCACCATCGTCGGCAGCATCGGCGCCGGCACGCTGCAACGCGCGCTGGATCTCGGCGTGCCCTTTGCCGGGCTGTCGGGGCTGGAGGAGTATCTCACCAGCCTGCTCGCCGCGCGGCAGGGCCTCGCCTATGTGCTGCTGACCGATGCGGCGGGGCAGCGCATCGCCGGCGCCGGGGAGGCTTCGGCGGACTTCGCCGGGCTTCAGGCGGGCACCGCGGCGCCGGAGCGGGGCGCGCTGATGCGGCTGCTCGGCGGCAGCTACGATGCCGCGCTGCCGGTGCTGGAGGATGGGCGCGTGGCGGGCTGGCTGCATGTGGGCATCGCCCGCGCGCGGCTGGATACGGCGCTGGATGACATGCGCTGGGACGTGCTGATCGTGCTGCTGGTGGTGCTGCTGGCGACCACGGAATTCCTGCGCTTCGTGCTGTCCCGTACCGTGGCCGCGCCGATCGGCATGGTGCTGCGCCTGCAATCGCGGCTGGCCGGCGGCGACTGGACGCTGCGCGCGCCAGGCGACATCGGTGCGGAGGCCGGCCGCGTGGCGCGGCACCTGAATGTGCTGGTGCGCCGGATGAATGACCGCTGGGACCGGCTGTGCTGGATGGCGGCGCAATCGGGCGCCGCTGCGCGGGCCGGTGCGGTGCTGGATGGCGTGCGCGACCGCCTGCGCTTCGGCGTGGCTTCGGTGCAGGAAGGGCTGGGCGCGGGCGCGGCCTCCGCCCGGCTGCCGCTGTTCCTGTTCGTCTTCGCCGAGCAGCTCTCCACTTCCTTCAACCCGATCTTCGCGCTGGAGCTGGCGGGCGGGCAGGGTGGCATCATGGGGGCGGCGCTGCCGATCGTTGCCTTCGTCGCGGCGGTGGCGCTGTTCACGCCATTTGGTGGCGGCGTGGTGGCGCGGCATGGACCGCGCGACGCATTGCTGATCGGGCTGCTGCCGGCCGCAATCGGCCATGTCGGCGCGGCGCTGGCAACCGACCTCACCACCTTCGCCATTGCGCGCGCCGTCTGCGGCGCGGGCTACTCCATCGTCACCATCGCCTGCCAGGTGCATCTGGCGCAGGAAGCGCCGCAGGGCCGCGTGGCGCGCAGCCTGGGTGGTTTCACGGCGGCAGTGATGACGGGCGCGGTCTGCGGCACGGCCATCGGCGCGGTTCTGGCGGACCGGGTCGGTTTCCGCGTGACGCTGGTGTTCTCCATGCTGTTGGTTGCCGGCACCGCGCTGCTGGTCTGGCGCGCCTTCGCCGCCGGCGGCGCGAGCGAACAAAAGCCGGTTGGCGTGTGGCGCAGCGCGCGCGCCGCCTTCGCTGAGCCGCGCTTCGCCCTGCTGGTGCTGTTCGCGGCGATCCCGGCCAAGGTTCTGCTCGGCGGGTTCATCTTCTTCCTGGCGCCGCTTGAGCTTCGTGAATTGGGGCTGAGCCAGGCCGCGATCGGCCGCAACGTGATGCTGTATGGGCTGTGCATGCTGCCCGCCATCCTGGTTGGTGCCTGGCTGACCGATCGCACCGGGCGCGGCGGCCTGGTGATTGCCGTGGCCGGCGTGGTCAACGGCGTGGCGCTGCTGCTGCCCCTGTGGCTGGAGCGGGAGGTGGCGCTGCCGCTGGCAATCATCGGAACCGGCCTGGCGCAGGGGCTGGCCGCCGCGCCGATGCTGGCGATCATCCCGGGGCTGAGCCTGATGCGCGGTGCGCCAAGCTCCGCCGCCATGCTCAGCTTCCTGCGCCTCGGTGAGCGTTTCGGCAGCGTCATCGGCCCGCCGGCGGCGGCGGCGCTGCTGGCGCTCGGCACGGGGCAGGAGACGATGCTGGCCCTCGGCGTGCTCTCGCTGGCCACCGCCATCGGCTACGCGCTGTCGCTGGCCTTCCAACGATCCCGGCAGAAGGAGCCAGCGTGATGCTGCAACGGCGACATCTTCTGGCGGCGCCCGCGCTGCTGTCGACGCGCCCCGCCAGGGCGCAATCACGGCCTTTCCGCATCATGATGCTGCTGTTCCGCGGCTGGGAGGAAGCCTGCGACGGCTTCCGCGACCATTTCGCCGCGCGCCGCATCCCGGTGGAGCTGATCGTCCGCGATATCGCCCAGGATCTGCGCCGCGTGCCGGATATGGTGGCGGAGGTGCGGCAGGTGCGGCCCGACCTGGTCTATGTCTGGGGCACCTCGCTCGCCATGGCGGCGCTCGGGCCGTGGGATGCGGTGGACCCGGCGAAGCACATCACCGGCGTGCCGGTGGTGTTCAACATCATCACCGATCCCGTCGGCAATCGCATCATCCGGTCGCACAACGATCCGGGCCGCGCGGTGACGGGCACCGAATACATCGCACCGGTGGAGGTGCAGATGCGTGCCATGGCGCGCTACCGCGCCTTCACCCGAATCGCCACCACCTTCAACCCGAATGAGCGTAATTCCCTGTCCGTGGTGGCGCAGATGCGCGCGCTGCTGGGCGACGCTGTGATGGAATTGCCGGTGGCGCTGGATTCGGCGCGGCGGCCGGATCCGGACTCGATTCCGGATGTGGTGGCGCAGGCCCGGCGCGCGGGGGCGGAGTGGCTGTACATTCCGCCCGACACCTTCCTCAACAACCACCGCGCCGTGCTGACCCGTGCGGCGCTCGAGGAAGGCCTGCCCTGCTTCTCCGCCAGCGAACGCTTCGTGCAATTCGCCGAGGGGCTCGCCGGGCTGGTCAGCCGCTACTACTCCGTCGGCGCCTTCACCGGCTTCAAGGCGGAGCAGATCCTGCGCGGCGGCCGCGCGCCGGAGAGTATTCCGGTGGAGACGCTGACGCGGCTGTCCTTCCTGATCCGCATGGAGAGCGCGCGGCGCCTGCAGATCTTTCCGCCCGTTGGGCTGCTTCGCGTTGCGGAGACCGTCTGAGCCATGCTCCTCCGATCCCGCATCCTGCTGCTGTTCGCCCTGGCCACGCTGCTGGTCGCCGCCTCCGTCGCGCTGCCGGCCTGGCTGGTGCTGCGCGATGGGCAGGAGCGCGCGGCGACGCTGCGCGCCAGCCTGCAAGCCGCCACGCTGCGTGAGGCGGTGGACCGCGCGGCCGCCCCGCTGGTTGCGGTATTGCGGGGCGCCGCGCTGGATGAGGCGCTGGTCTCTGCGCGCGCCGCGCAGGATGAATCCGCGCTGCGCCAGCGCCTGGCGGCCTTGCGTGACTCGCTCGGCCTGGATGGGCGGCTGGATATGGTGGGCGGGCAGGGCCAGCTTCTGGCGGCGGCACCCGCGTCGGCGGACCCGCTGGCCAGCGGCGCCGCTTCCCTGCAGCGGGACCTTGTTGCGGGCCAGGTGCAGGCCGGCTTCGAAGCGGCCGAAGGCGAGGTGCTGCTGGTCGCCAGCCTGCGCCTGGCGCAAGGCGACCTGTTGTCGCTCGGTGTGCCGGCGGAATCGGCGCTCGGGCAGATCACGCGGCATCTGGGCGCTGACCTGCTGATGCGCGATCGCGGCGGCGCCACGCTGTTCGCCAGCACCCCGGCGCTGCGCGATGGCGCCAGCACGCTGCGGGCGGGCGGGACGCTGGAGATGGGCGGCCGGCTGTTCCGGCTGGAGGCGACGCAGGCGCAGAATTCCGCTGGTGCGGTGGTGGGAGAAATCCTGGTGCTGGCGGATGCCACGGCGGAAATCCAATCCCGCCGCCTGCTGCTGCTGGTGGCCTTCGCGCTGCTGGTGGTGGCCGCCACCGTCACCTGCCGCGCGCTGTATGGCGTGATCCGCGATGCGCTGGACCCGCTGACGGAACTGGCGCGTGCGCTTCAGGCCGTGGCCGGCGGCGATATCTTCGCCTCCGCTGCCATCGGCCGCCGTGGCGATGAGGTCGGCGCGATCGGGGAGGCGCTGGAGGCGCTGCGCAGCAACACCCTGGCGCTGGATCGGCTGCAGACCGGCAACCGCCTGGCGGGGCTGCGCGAGCGCGCGCTGATCGCGCAGGAAATCGCGCGGCTGACGGCGGTGCTGGAAGGCCCGGCGCGGCGGGAGATCCTGGGGCTTCTGGAAGGCGAGGGCGCGACCCTCGGCCCGGCCTTCGCGCGGCTGTCCGGCCATGTGGTGCAGCAGCATCGCGCGATGGCAGAGCTGCTGGCGGAACGCACGCGGGACCTGGCGCTGGTGCGCCAGGCGCTGGATGAGCGGCTTCAGTTCAACCGGATGCGGGAGGAGCTGGATGTTGCGCGGCGGCTCCAGCTTTCGTCGCTGCCCACCACCTACCCCGAGCGTCCCTGCTTCCGCCTGCACGCTGCGATGGTGCCGGCGAAGGAAGTGGGCGGCGATTTCTGCGACCTGTTCATGCTGGACGAACACCGGCTGGTCCTGATGATCGGCGACGCCTCCGGCAAGGGCGTCGGTGCCGCCATCTTCATCGCCATGGCCCGCAGCCTGCTGCGCGCCGCCATGGGCCGCGGCGCGACGCCGGCGGAGGCGCTGGCCCAGGCGAATGACACGCTGGCGGCGGACAACCCGACGCTGATGTTTGCCACCGCTATCGTCGCGGTGCTGGATTGCCGCACGGGCCTGCTGACCTACGCCAATGCCGGCCACAACGCGCCACGCCGCCGCAGCGCGGATGGGCGGGAGGGGGAACTGCCCGTCGAGGTCGGCATCGCGCTCGGCGTGATGGATGGCATCGATTTCGCCGACCAGACGCTGCTGCTGGAAGCCGGCGACCATGTGCTGATGTTCACCGATGGCGTGACCGAAGCGATGGGACCGGGGGATGCGATGTTCGGCGATGCACGGCTGGCCGCCATCGTCGCCGATCCACGCAACGGCGAACCCGCCAGCCTCGTGGAGGCCGTGGCGCAGAGCGTCGAGGTCTTCGCGGAGACCGAGCCGCAGGCGGATGACATCACCATGGTGGCGCTGCATTGGCGCGGGGCGGAAGCGGCCCCCGTTTGGCACGCACGTGAAAAGGAGACGGTCTGATGGACGTGACCACCGAAGTGCATGGGGACGCGCTGATCCACCGGGTCAGCGGCCGCATCGATACCGGTACCGCGGCGGATGCGGAACGCAAGCTGACGGCGGAGGTGCGCCAGGGCCGTCGTGTCGCGATGGACATGACGCAGGTGGCCTATGTGTCCTCCGCCGGGCTGCGCGTGGTGCTGATGGCGGCGAAGCTGGCCAAGGCCAATCGGGGCGCCGTGTCCCTGTTCGGCTTGCAGGCCACGGTGCGGGAGGTTTTCGCCATGTCCGGCTTCGACAAGGTGGTGACGATCCGCGATGACGAAGCTTCCGCCCTTGCTGCCGTCGCACCCTGACATGGCGGCGATACGGCTGCGCTGCGACCGCGCGCCCGAGGCGGTGGAAAACACGCTGGATGCGATCGAGGCGCATCTGATGGCCGCTGGCGCCGAGGCGCCTGAGGCGATGCAGTGGCGCCTGGTGGCGGAGGAGATCGTCACCAACATCGCCCGCTGCGCCTGGCCCGAGGGCATCGCGGCGCAGTTCCATGTGGAGCTGGCGGCGGAAGCGCGCGCCGCCGGGCTGCATGTCAGCATGACCACGATCGATGATGGCGTGCCCTTCGACCCCACCGCGCAGGCGACCCCCGATATCGAGGCCGCGCTGGATGACCGCGCCATCGGCGGGCTGGGCATGTTCCTGGTGCGGGAGATGACGGATGCGCAGCGCTATGACCGCGCGAATGGGGAGAACCGCTTCCGCGTGGAGCGGCTGCTGCCGCGCGGCTGAGGAAACACACCGAAGTACTCATGTCGTCATTCGGAAATACTGGGCCGGTATATTAATCTTAAAGAAGATCGGTTCAGACTAACGGGAGGCATATCAGGACGCTTCCCATGACCCCGCCCGACACCAACACCTGGTCCGATCTGGATGATGCGACGCTGGCCTCCGTCGTCGGCGGCAGCGGTTCCACCGCGACGCCGACCAGCGGCGGTGGCGAGGAGGATGAGGCGGAGTATGGCGCGAGCCTGACCAGCCCGACGATCGTCGGCGGCGGCGTCTCGGCCGGCGACCAGGTTTCCACCAGCATCGTGGTGAACGGCGTCACGCTGGAAGCCGGCGCCGGCTGGGCCGCGGGGGCGGGCTATGAGGTGACGCATACGGGCGCGAGTGCCGGCGCGGGCGTTGGCGCCGGCGTCTATGCCAGCGGCAGCGTGACGGAGGGCAATGTCACCACCACCGTGACGCTGGAAGCCGGCGCGGGCGCGCAGGTGGTGGCGGAGGTGGGCGTCACCGGGGTCAGCGTGTCCGCCGCGGCCGGCATTGGCGGCAGCGTGACGGTGGAGGTCGCGACCGAGCACAATCTGGGCCACGGCACCACCGCGACCACCACCACCACCACCGAGGTCGGCGTCAGGGCTGGTGTCGAGGGCAGTGTCTCCTACGGCATCGAGGGTGTGCAGACCGAGGCCGAGATCATGGCCGGTGCCTATGCCTCCGTCACAGTGGCAGCAACGATCGGTGGTGATCAGGGCTCCGGCACCGTCTCGGCCGGGTATGTCGATCCGGGTTCGGCGGGCGTCGGCGCGCAGGTCGATGCCGGCTACAGCAATGGCGAGATCACCATTGGCGTGGGCGGCGAGGTTTCGTTGCTGCTGGGCGGTGTGAATCTCGGCGTCAGCGGCACGGTCGATGTGAACGCGGTGGGCGATGCCGGCGCCGGGGCGGCCGCGCTGGCCGAGGCGCAGGCACAGGTGGCGGCGGAAAAGGTGGCGGCCGAGGCGCAGGCTGCGGCGGAACGCGCCGAGGCGGAAGCGCGTGCTGCGGCGGAACGCGCCGAGGCGGAGGCCCGTGCGGTGGCCGAGCGTGCCGAGGCGGAAGCCCGCGCCGCGGCGGAACGCGCCGAGGCGGAAGCGCGTGCGGCGGCGGAGCGTGCCGCGTCGGAAGCCCGCGCGGCCGCCGAACGTGCCGCGTCCGAGGCCCGCGCGGTGGCCGACAGGGCGGCGGCGGAGGCGAAGGCGGCGGCGGATGCGGCGGCCTCCGCTGCCAAGTCCGCCGGCAATGCCGTGAAGAGTGTCGGCAAGTCCCTCAAGAAGAAGTTCAGGTTCTGATCTGCAGCGAACTGCCCGCTTCGAGAGGGGAACATCCCGCATGACCGCGCCAGCCAGCCCGCCGCCCTTCCGTGCCGAGGCGGTCGCCTCCGCCACCTCCGTCACCGTGGTCGAGGATGCGCTGGAGGTGGTGCAGCCGCCGCTGATGGTGCTGTGGTGGGGACTGGCGGCGCTGGTCATCGGGCTGCTGGCCTGGTCCGCCACCACGAATGTGCCGGTAAAGATCGGCGGCCAGGGGATTCTGCTCTCGGCCGGCGGGCTGACCGACATCGTCTCCGACACCGAAGGCCGCGTGGTGGAGATGCTGGTGGCGCCGGGCGATACCGTCACCGCCGGCAGCATCGTCGCCGTGGTGGACCAGGCGGAACAACGCCTGCTGCTGACCGCGGCGGAGGGTGAACTGCGGGACGCGCAGGCGGCGCGCGCCGAGGTGCTGCGCTTCCAGGAACGCGATGCGGAGGCCGACCGCGCCTGGCGCATGGCGCGGGAGGAGGGTCTGACGCAAACCCTGCGATCAGCGCAGGAACGCCTGCGATTGATGACGGAACGCGAGCAGGTGGTGCGTGACCTGGCGGCGCGTTCGCTAGCCACGCGGGATCGTGCGATCGGCGCGCAGGTCGAGCTGTTCACCATCCGCGACCAGATCGAGACGGTGCGCAACGACCATCGCGTGCTCGGCCTGGATGCCGCCATGCGGCAGACGCAGCGCGAGAAGGATCTGATGCTGGCGGATCAGCGCGTCGCGCAGGCGGAACGCCAGGTGACCACGCTGAACGAACGCATCCGACGCATGGGCGCCATCGTCTCGCCCTTCGACGGGCGGGTGGTGGAGGCGAAGGCCAATACCGGCCAGGTGGTCAGCCGCGGCGGCCCGCTGCTGACGCTGGTCCGCAGCGACGTGCCGGGGGCGGAGGCCGGCGGGCTGGTCGGCCTGATCTATGTCGGCGCGCAGGATGGCAAGAAGCTGCAGCCGGGCATGGCGGTTGAGCTCTCGCCAGCCACGGCGCCACAGCAGGAATATGGCTATCTGGTCGGCCGCGTGGTGCGGGTGGCGGATACGCCGGCTTCCTCCGCCGGCATGCTGCGAACTTTGCAGAACGACGCGCTGGTCACGGAATTCCAGCGCAACCAGCGCACGCTGTTCGAGGTGAACATCGTGATGGAGCGCGACGCGCAGGGCGGGCTGCGCTGGTCCGCCGGCAATGGCCCGCCCTTCACCATCGAGGGTGGCACGCCGGTGGCGATGCAGGCCACGGTGCGGAATGTGCGGATGATCTCGCTCGGCCTGCCCGCGCTGCAACGCTGGCTGGGGGAGGATGTGCGGGTCTCCGCCATCCCGTCAGCCACGCATGTCGCGGCGCGCTAGGCGATGCGCACCCCCACCATCCTGCAGATCGAGGCCGCGGAATGCGGCGCCGCGGCGCTTGGCATCATCGCCGCGCATCACGGGCTGTGGCTGACGCTGGAGGATCTGCGCGCGCGCTGCGGCGTCTCCCGCGACGGCAGCAAGGCGAAGCACATCGCCGCCGCGGCGCGCGAGATGGGCTTTGAGGTGCGCGCGGTACGTGGCGAGCCGGAAGCGCTGGCCAGCGTCGAGGGCCCCGTCATCCTGCATTGGGGCATGGACCATTTTCTGGTGCTGGAGGGCAGGCGCGGCGGTGGCTGGCAGCTGAATGACCCGGCGCGCGGCCGTCGCCGCGTGGATGATCGCGAATTGCGCCGGCAGTTCAGCGGCGTGGTGCTGATGATCAAGCCCGGGCCGAACTTCAAGAAGGGCGGCGCGCCACCGAGCGCCATGCGCGGCCTGGCGGACCGGCTGCGCGGCTGCCGGCGCGCGGTGCTGCTGGCCATTGGCATCAGCGTGATCCTGGCGCTGCCGGGCGTGCTCGGCCCGTCCTTCCGCCAGGTCTTCATGGACCGCATCCTGTCCGCCGACGTGATCGCGTGGCTGTGGCCGATGCTGCTAGTGATGCTGGGCGTCGGGGCCTTCGCGGCGCTGTGCACCTGGATGCAGAAAACGCTTCAGCACAATCTGGAAACCCGTGTCGCCGTTGCGGGTGGCATCGGCTTCATGGAACGCGTGCTGCGCCTGCCGATGTCCTTCTACGGCCAGCGCGGACCGGCCAGCATTGCCGATCGCGTCATGCTGAACGACCGCGTCGCCGGCATCGTCGCGGGCGAGATCGGCGGCACCATGCTGGCGCTGATCATGGCGTCGATCTACCTGGCGGTACTGCTGTTGTTCGACCTGCGGCTCGGCCTGGTGGCGCTCGCCGCCGCCGCGTCGCTGGCCCTGGCTCTGGTGTTCCTCTCGGCCCGGCTGAAGGAGGATCAGCAGCGCCTGATGAACGAACAGGCGATGGAGGCGGCGGAGGCCAAGCAGGGGCTTCGCATGATCGAAAGCTATCGCGCCAGCGGCAGCGAGGCGCTGCTGTTCGACCGGCTGATGGCGCGCCGCGCGCGTGCGCTGAATCTGCGGCAATCGCTGATGCTGGGCCGCACCGCGCTGCGGCATTTGCCGGGGCTGGCGACCGCCATTGCCGCGGCAACCTCGCTGGCCATTGGTGGCGGGCTGGTGATCGGCGGGCAGATGTCGATCGGCGGGCTGGTGGCGTTCCAGTTCCTGCTCGCGGTGTTCCTCTCGCCGGTCGGGCGCCTGGTGCAGCTCGGCCCGCGCATGCAGGAAGCCGGCGCCAGCCTGCGCCTGCTGGACGACACCTTGCAGCATCCGCTGGCCGAGGAATTCACCAAGCCGCCCGCCGCGCCACGCCTGATCCGCCGCCTGGATGGACGCATTGAATTGCGCGACGTCACCTTCGGCCATTCGCGCCGCGCCGCGCCGCTGATCTCCGGCGTTTCGCTGGTGGTGGAGCCAGGCGAGCGTGTTGGCATCGTCGGCGCCTCCGGTTCCGGCAAATCCACGCTGGCGCTGCTGGCCGCCGGGCTGCATGAGCCGTGGTCGGGGCAGGTGCTGCTGGATGGCAAGCCGTTGCGCGATATCCCCCGCGCGGTGCTGCGCCAGTCCCTTCAGGTGGTGGACCAGACCGCCACGCTGTTCACTGGCACTCTGCGCGACAACATCGCGATGTGGGACCCCACCGTATCCGAGGAACGGCTGCACGCCGCGGCGCGTGATGCCGTCATCCACGATTTCATCCTGGAGCGGCGGGAGGGCTACGCCTTCCCGATTGCCGGCGGCGGCACCAACCTCTCCGGCGGCCAGCGCGCGCGCATCGAGATTGCGCGTGCCCTGGTGCAGGACCCGCGCATCCTGCTGTTCGACGAGGCGACCGCGGCGCTGGATGACCAGACGGAGGCGGAGCTGCTGTCCAACATCCGCCGGCGCGGCGCCACCATGCTGGTCGTCGCGCACCGCCTGGCGCCGCTGCGTGACTGTGACCGCGTGGTGGTGATGGAGCGCGGTGCCATCGTGGAGATGGGGCCGCCCGCCGAACTCGCGGCGCGGCGCGGCGCCTTTGCCACGCTGATGCTGCCGGCCATGGCCGAGATGGGGGCCTGAGATGGACGCCTTCGTACCCCCCGGCCTGCCCGGTCCGCCCGACCCCAGTTTCCAGCAGCCCCCGCGCAGCCTGGCGGAAACCGGCGCCTTCTGGCTGCTAGAAGCCGGGGAGGCCGATATCTTCGCCGCCCAGGGCGGGCTGGAGGCGTGGGCACCGGGGCAGGCGCCGCCCGGCCCGCATCTGTTCGTCGGCCGCATCGGCCCGGGCACGCTGGTGGTGGGGCACGGGCCGGATCTGGAATGCCTGGTGCTGCGCCCGGCCGCCGGGGCGCGGCTGCGGCGGCTGCCGCAGCTTGCGGCGCTGGGCGGGCACCAGGCGCAGGTCGAGGCGATGCAGCTCTGGGCCGCCGCACTCGCCGGCGGGCTGGGCGCGCGGCTGTGGCGCCCCTCCAACATCGACAAGGTGGCCCGCCCGGGGCGCCGGCTGCATCTGGCGGAGCGCCAATCCGCCACCGCGCGCGGCCAAGGCGTGTGGCTGGAACTGCCGCCCGGCTGCGGCATGCTGCTGGGGCTGGAACCGGTCGGCGGGTTGCTGCCGTTGCCGCCGGAGGGCTGGCTGGTGGCCGGCGTGGAGCTGGACGCGCTGGTGCTCAGCGCGCCGCCACCCTCCCTGATGGCGGCGGCGGAGGAGGGCATCACCGCCTTCACCGATGCCTGCGTCGCCATGCTGCCAAGCCTCCGCAGCCTGGCCGAGATCGATGAAGGCGGACGGCTCGGCCAGCGTGCCCAGCAGGATGCGGAAGCCGCGCAGCGCACCACGGACCTCGCCGCCGCGCTGCTGCACGCGCCGGCACCGCAGGTGGCCGCGAAGCCGGTGGAAGCCGGGCCGGCGGAGCCGCTGTTTCAGGCCATGGTCACCGTGGCGAAGGCCGCCCGCATGCGCCCGCGCATCCAGCGCCCGACCCGGCTGCGGGAGCAGGATATCGACACGCCGCCGACCATGGACGAGATCGCCCGCGCCTCCGGCCTGCGGCTGCGGCCGGTGGGGCTGCCGGCGGAATGGTGGCGCCGCAACCTCGGGCCGCTGCTGGGACATCTGGAGGGGGAGCCGGTGGCGCTGCTGCCGCGCAAGGGCGGCTATGTGCTGCAGGGCTTCGATATGCCCGCGCAGCCGGTGAACGCGGCGCTGGCGGATCGCCTCGCGCCGCGCGCCTGGACGATGATCGAGCCGCTGTCGGACCAGCAACTGACCGTCACCGATCTCGGCCGCTTCGTGCTGCCCAATCGCGGCGATCGCGGGCTGGCGCTGGGGGCGGCGCTGCTCGGCGCCTTTCTTGGGCTCGGCATGCCGATCGCCATGTCGTTTGCCACCGGGTCCTTGATTCCCGGCGGCAACCGGATGGGGCTGGTGGAGCTGGGCATTGCGCTGGCCTGTGTGGGCCTGGCGAATTTCGTCGTGCAGATGGCGGGCGACATCGCCAAGCACCGGCTGACGGCGACCGCGGAAGCGCCGCTGCATGCCGGGCTGTGGGACCGGCTGCTGCGGCTGCCGATGCCGGTGCTGCGGAAATTCACGCCCTCCGAAATCTCCTCCCGGTTGAATGTGGCGCTGTCCCTGCCGCTCGGTGTGCAGGGCTTTCGCTTGTCCGTGATGGGTTATGGCGCGGCGCTGGCGACCTCCATGGCCATGCTGTTCCTGTACCACCCGATCGGGGCGCTGGTGGCGCTGGCTCTGCTGGGGGTGCAGATCGGCATTGCGGTGGCCGGCGGCATCCTGAAATCCCGCGTGCAGCAGACCGGGCAGCAGCTTTCCGGCGCGGCGGACAGCCTGGCGATCGAGGCGGTGGGCGGCATCACCAAGCTGCGCCTGGCCGGCGTGGAACACCGGCTGCTCGGCGCCTGGGCGGAACGCTTCGTCGGCATGCGGCGCACCAAGCTGGTGGAGGAGCATATCGATACCTGGCTCGCCTCCGCCGCCGCCTTCCTGTCCTTCTTCGGCGTGGGCCTGCTGTTCCTGCTGTTCATGTCAGGCGCCGAGGCGCCGAACAACGCCGCGGTGGTCGGCTTCCTGATGGCCTTCATGATCGCCAATGGCGCCGCCAATGGGCTGGGCCAGGCCTTCACAGGCTTCTATCCGCTGTATGCGATGCGCAGCTACGCCTTGCCGATGTTGCAGGCGCAGCCGGAGCCGACGGCGGGGCGGATCGACCCGGGCCGGCTGACCGGGCGCATCGCCATGACCAATGTCGCCTTCGGCTATGAGGGTGCGGATACGCCGCTGTTCTCCGGCCTGAACCTGTCCATCGAGCCGGGCGAGTTCGTCGCCATCGTCGGGCGCTCCGGCTGCGGCAAATCCACGCTGGTGCGGCTGCTGCTGGGGCTGGAACGCGCGCGCTTCGGCAGCGTGACCTTCGACCGGCAGGATCTGGTCTCGCTCGACCTCGGCCTGTTGCGGCGACGCATCGGCACGGTGCTGCAAGGCGCGCAATTGCCGCCCGGCGCGCTGCTGGATGTGCTGCGCGGCTTCAGCGAGGCGACGGAGGCGCAGATCTGGCAGGCGCTGGCGGCAGCGGCCATCGCCGAGGATGTGCGCGCCATGCCGCTCGGCCTGCGCACGCCGATCGCCGATGCGGCGCATGTGCTCTCGGGCGGCCAGGTGCAGCGGCTGCTGCTGGCCCGCGCGCTGGTGAACAAGCCGGATGTGCTGATCCTGGACGAGGCGACCAGCGCGCTGGACCCGGCAACCCAGGCGGTGACGACGCGCACGCTGGCATCCCTGACCTGCACGCGAATCGTCATCGCGCACCGGCTGGAGACGATTCGTGGCGCCGACCGCATCCTGGTGATCGAGCGAGGCAAGGTGGCGCATGCGGGCAGCTTCGAGGAACTGGTGGCGCGCGGCGTGCTGGATGGCGGGGCGGAATTGCGGGCGGCCTGAGGGGGCAGGTCACCCCGCCCGTCACCCGCGTCTTCACCGGCGTCTTCACTGGCGTCTTCACTGGGGGCTGATTTCCGTGGCGGCGCGGGATGCTCTATGGCGGGTGGCGCTTCATATCAGGCACCGTGCCAGACGCTTCCCAGCCGTCCCTCAGAACGTTGCCTCGCTTCCAGGCCACGCCACGCGTGGCGGTCCGCCGCGACCCGGCGCCGCTGCCGGCCGGCGGGGGCGACCCCTTCGGCCGGCTGCTGCCGCAAGGGTCGGGGCGGCGGAGATGGATTCTGGCCTGGCTGCTGGCCTCGCTGCTGCTGCACGGGCTGCTGGCCCTGTATTTCATCGCCCCCCCGCGCGAGGTGCGAGACCTGCCGCCGCCGGCCGTCGAGGTGGTGTTCGAGGGCGGCGGGGCGTTGCGGCCGGAGGCGGAGCCGCCCCCAGGCATCGCTGGCCCGCCCACGCCTCCGCCGGCACCGCCCCAGCCGGTTCCGGCGCCATCGGCGGCCGCGCCTGCGCCGCCCCCGACCGCGCCTGCGCCGCCCCCGGTCGCGCCGGCACCGCCCCCGGTCGCGCCTGCGCCACCCCCGGTC
>NZ_JAUYTS010000069.1 GCF_030695085.1 Falsiroseomonas sp.
GACATCGCGGGCCCGCTGCTGGTGTCGGTACGGCGCTTTGCCGATGCGCGCGGTGCCTTTGTCGAGACCTATTCGCGGCGAGACTTTGCGGCGATCGGCATTCCGGATGAGTTCGTGCAGGACAACCAGTCCCTGTCGGTCGCCACGGGCACGGTGCGGGGCCTGCATTTTCAGCTTCAGCCGCACGCGCAGGGCAAGCTGGTGCGCGTGCTGCGCGGCCGCATCCTGGATGTCGCGGTCGATCTGCGCGCAGCCTCGCCCAGCTTCGGCCGGCATGTGGCGGTGGAATTATCCGCCGAGAACGGACAGATGCTCTGGGTGCCGCCCGGCTTCGCCCATGGCTTCGTGACGCGCGCGCCGGAGACGGAGGTCGCCTACAAGGTCACCGCCCTGTACGCGCCGGATTGCGACCGCTCGCTGGCCTGGAACGACCCCGCGCTCGGCATCGATTGGGGCCTGGCGGCCGCGGATGCGACGCTCTCCGACAAGGACCGCCGCGCCCCGCTGCTCGCCGATCTGGGGCCCGCCTTCTGATGCGCGTGCTGGTCGCGGGCCGCGAGGGCCAGGTGGCGCGCGCGCTGCTGGACCGCCTCGCGGGGCATGAGGTGCTGGCGCTGGAGCCGCCGGAGCTGGACCTGACGGACGATGCCTCTGTCGCCGCCGCCATGGCGCAGGCGCGGCCGGAGCTGGTGGTGAACGCCGCCGCCTACACCGCCGTCGACCGCGCCGAGGACCAGGCGGCGCTGGCCTTTGCCGTCAATTGCGACGGCGCCGCACGGCTGGCCGCCGCCGCCGCCGCCGCCGGCGCGCCCTTCGTGCATTTCTCCACCGACTACGTCTTCGACGGCCGCAAGGGCGCGCCCTACCTCGAAACCGATGCACCCTCGCCGCTCGGCGTCTATGGCCGCAGCAAGGAGGCCGGGGAACGCGCGGTGTTGGCGGCCAACCCGCGCAGCGTGGTGCTGCGCACCGCCTGGGTGTGCAGCCCGGACGGTGCCAATTTCGTCAAGACCATGCTGCGCCTGGCGGCGGAGCGGGACGAATTGCGCGTGGTGGCCGACCAGCACGGCGCGCCGACCTTCGCCGCCGACCTGGCCGAGGCCGTCGCCGTGCTGGCGCCGCGCCTGCTGGCCGCCAGGGCGGGTGCCGAGGCCTTCGGGCTGTTCCACCTGACCGGCAGCCCGCACACCACCTGGCACGGCTTCACCGCGGAGATCCTGGCGCAGGCCGCGCAGCGCGGGCAGAAGCAGCCGCGGCTGACCGGCATCGCCACGGCGGACTACCCGACCCGTGCGGCGCGCCCGGCGGATGGCCGGCTGGATTGCAGCAAGATCGGGCGGGTGCACGGCATCATGCCCGCGGATTGGCGCCAATCCCTGGCGCGGTGCCTGGATCGGCTGGTCGGAGATACGCCGGTTCGCCCGGCAAAGGAGAATTCGGTATGAAGGGCATCGTCCTGGCCGGCGGATCGGGCACCCGCCTGCATCCGGCGACACTCGCGGTCTCGAAGCAGCTGCTGCCGGTCTTCGACAAGCCGATGGTCTACTACCCGCTCTCGGTGCTGATGCTGGCCGGGATCCGGGAGATCATGATCATCTCCACCCCGCACGACCTGCCACTGTTCAAGCGCCTGCTGGGCGACGGCGCGCGCTGGGGCCTGAAGCTGGAATATGCCGAGCAGGACAAGCCGCGCGGCATCGCGCATGCCTTCGTGCTGGCGGAGGAATTCCTGGCCGGCGAACCCTCCGCCCTGGTGCTGGGCGACAACATGTTCCACGGCCACGACCTGGAAGCGCGGCTGATGCAGGCGAAGGAGAATGCGGCGCAGCAGGGCGCCACCGTCTTCGCCTACCGCGTCGCCGACCCGCACCGCTACGGCGTGGTGGAATTCGACGGCGAAAGCCGCGCGCTGACGATCGAGGAGAAGCCGACGCTGCCGCGCTCCGACTGGGCGGTGACGGGGCTGTATTTCTATGATGGCCGCGCCGCGGCGCTGGCCCGCGCGCTGGCGCCCTCGCCGCGCGGGGAGTTGGAGATCACCGATCTCAACCGTGTCTACCTGGAGGAAGGCTCGCTGCGCGTGGTGCGGCTCGGGCGCGGCTATGCCTGGCTCGATACCGGCACGCATGACAGCCTGCTGGAGGCTGGCGAATTCGTCCGCGCGATTGAAAAGCGCACCGGCCAGAAGGTCGCCGCGCCTGAGGAAGTGGCCTGGCGCATGGGCTTCATCGATGGCGACCAACTCCGCGCCCTCGCCGCACCGCTGCGCAACAGCGGCTACGGCACCTATCTCGAAACCCTGCTCACCCGCGACGAAGCGTGATGATCGAGGGCGAGGACAGCCGGGCGCAGGATCGGCAGATCGTCGCGGATAGCGGGGTCTTCGACGGTACCTGGTATGTCGCGCACAACGCCGATGTGGCGCATGGCGGAGAGGACCCGCTTGGCCATTTTCTCGACCGCGGCTGGCCGCAGGGCCGCGCGCCCTGCTTCTACCTCGACCCCATCTGGTACCTCGCGAACTATGCGGATGTGCGGGAATCGGGCGCTGACCCGGTGCTGCACTTCATCCGCCACGGCGATGCCGAGGGCCGCGCCCCCGGCCCGCATTTCGATACCGCCTGGTATCGCGCCCGGCACGGGCTGGCGCCGGAGGATGGCGCGCTGGCACATTTCCTGCGGCACCGGGATTTCGGCGCCAGCCCGATTCCGGAATTCGACGCGGAATTCTACCTGTCCACCTATCGCGACGTGGCGCGTGCCGGCGCCGATGCCTACCAGCACTACGTCACACTCGGCTGGCAGGAAGACCGCGAACCGGGGCCGGATTTCGACACGCGCTACTACGTGCAGCGCCATATGGGCGGCCGCATCACCGAAGCCCCGCTGCTGCACTGGCTGCGCCACCGGCATGAGCCGGGTGTGCATCCGCGCATGCCGCAGGAAACGCCGACCATCCCGCGCGAGGTCCGCCGCAACACCCGCCCGGCTGATGAATTCGAGGAAGTCCAACCGCTACCCGATGGCGCCCGGCCGCGCGCCAAGGTGCTGGCCTACTACCTGCCCCAGTTCCACGCGATTGCGGAGAACGATCAATGGTGGGGCCGCGGCTTCACCGAATGGACCAACCTGCCGCGCGCCCTGCCGCGTTTCGCCGGCCACTACCAGCCCCGCGTGCCGCGAGACCTCGGCCCCTATGCCCTGACCGACATGTCCGTGATGCGCCGGCAGATCGAGATGGCCAAGCGCGGCGGCGTGCATGGCTGGATCTTCTACTGGTACAGCTTCAACGGCCATCGCCTGCTGGAAAAGCCGGTGGATGCCTTCCTCGCCGACCGCAGCCTCGACATGCCCTTCGCCCTGATGTGGGCGAATGAGAACTGGACCCGCCGCTGGGATGGCGCCGAGCATGACATCCTGATGGGCCAGGACTACCGCGCCGAGGATGAGCCGGATCTGGTGGCCACCCTTGCGCGCCATTTCGCCGACCCGCGCTACATCCGCGTCCAGGGCCGCCCGGTGCTGATGGTCTATCGCGCCGGCCTGATCCCGGAGCCGGAGGAGACCATCGCCGGCTGGCGCAAGCGGTTCCAGGACTCGCATGGCGAGGACCCGGTCTTCATCATGACCCAGTCCTTCGACGACATAGACCCGACCGAATTCGGCTTCGACGGCGCCATCGAATTCCCGCCGCACAAGCTGTCCAGGCGCTGCACGCCGATCAGCGCGCATCTGGACTACCTCGACCCCGATTTCACCGGCACCGTCTTCGCCTATGAGGATGTGGTCCGCGCCTCGCTCGATGAGAAAACGCCGGACTACCCGCTGATCAAATGCGCCGTGCCGGGCTGGGACAACGACCCGCGCAAGCAGGGCCAGAACACCGTCATCATCCACGGCTCAAAGCCCGCCACCTACCAGGCCTGGCTGTCCGAACTGGTGGAGCGCGCCACGCACACGCCCTTCTTCGGCGAGCCCTTCGTCTGTGTGAATGCCTGGAACGAATGGTGCGAGGGCGCCTATCTGGAGCCCGACCTGCACTATGGCGGTGCCTTCCTGAACGCCACGGCCCGCGCCGTGGTCGGCGCGCCGGCAACCGAGGCCCCCGGCCTGCTGGTGGTGGCCGCGGATGCCGAGGAAAGTGAGACCGCGCGCCGGCTGATCGACGCCGCCGCCGCGCTGCGCCGCGCCTCCGGCCTGCGGCTGGAAGTGCTGCTGCTGGCCGGCGGCGCGCTGGAGGAAGACTACCGCCGGCTCGGCCCGCTGACGGTTGCCACCGGCGGCGGACAGGCCGAGGCGGCGCTGTCCGCCGCCGCCACCGAAGGCCTGCGCCACGCACTGATGACCAGCGCCGCCGCCGCCCGCCTGGCCAGGCTGGCGGAGGCGCGCGGCATCGCCACCACCATCCTGTTGCAGGAAATGCCGGGCGAGTTGCGTGCGGGCGACCTGCTCTCGGGACTGCGCGGCGCGCTGCGCCATGCCCCTGCCGCGCTAATGCCGGCAGAGGCGGTGCGCGATTCCCTGCTGGCGGAACTGCCTGCCCTGGCCGAGGCGCGGCAGCATGTGCTGGAGCCTGGCCTGCCCTTCCCCGTCAGCCTCGACCTCGCCGCCTGCCGGGCGGCGCGGACGGAAATGGGCCTCGGCGCCGGAGACCGGCTGCTGGTCGGTGCCGGGCCGGGCGACCTGCGGCATGGCTTCGACCTGTTCCTGCAATTGTTCCGCCGGCTGCGGGCGCAGATGCCCGGGCTGAGCGCCATCTGGGTCGGTGCGCTGGACCCTTCCCTGCGCATCTGGCTCGGCCCGGAACTGGCCGCGGCGCGGCAGGATGGGCTGCGCGTGGTGGAGCATATGGCGGAGCCCGGCACGCTGCTGGAAGCTGCGGATCTGGTGGCGCTGACGGCGCGCGAGGCGCCCTTCCCGCTGCTGGCGCAGCAGGCGCTGGTGGCCGGGCTGCCGCTGCTGGCCTTCGCCGGGGCGGGCGGTGCGGCCGATCTCGCGGGGGATTTCGGCGGCGCCGCGGTGCCGGTGGGCGATGTGGAGGCGATGGCGGCGGTAGCAGCCAGGCTGCTGGCCGCGCCACTGGCCGATGCGTCGCGCGCCACCCGCAGTGCCGCGGCGCGCGGGCGATTCGACTTCGCCCGCTACGCCACCGGACTCCGTAGCGTCCTGCTCCCGGGGCTGCCGGACCTGGCCGTGGTGGTCCCCGGTCAGGGCCGCGGCTTCATGCTGGCGAGCCGGCTGGATGCCGTGTTCCGCCAGGATCTGCCGGTGCGGGAGGTGGTGGTGCTGGACCAGGCCGCCGATCCGCGCGTGGCCGAAGGCGCGGCCCTGGCCGCCGCCCGCTGGCAGCGGGACATCCGCACCGTGCCCGCTGCCGCGGTGAGCTGGAACGCGATCGCCACGGCCGCGCTGGCGGCAACCCAGGCGGAGTTCCTGTGGCTATGCGATCCGGACCTGGCACCCGGCGGAAGCTTCCTGCGCCGTGCCGTCTCGGCATTGCGCGCTGCGCCGGAGGCGCCCTTCGCGCGGGTGTCGGGCCGCGTGGCGCCGGGCGCGGCGGTGTGGCGCCGCAGCGCCCTGCAGGCCGCCCGGCTGCTGTACCAGGGCGACCCGATGGCGGCACTGGCGGACCCGGCAGGGCTGGAGGTGCAGGGTATCGCCCTGCAGGACCTCTCACCCGCGCCACGCCCGGCCGAAAGCATCAATCCGCGCCGCCGGAAACTGGCCCGCAGCACGCTGGACGCCTCCTAGCGGCGGGACTGTCCGATATTGCGGGAAGCCCCTCCGGATTTCTAAAATTGTCCCGCCACATGCGACGATATGGGGCTCGTCTCAACCGCGGAGCCTTGACGCCCCTCGGTTGAAAGACGACCGCGGTAGAATGGATCCGCGGCCACTTCCCATCACGGTATGAGGCACCCCAGAGACAATTGAGACTGTCTTAGTTTTTAGCAACTTGATACTATCGCGGCATATTCAGGATATTTAGTCGGCATTTCAGATACCTAAGGGAAATTCGCGCAAACCAGAGCGGGAATGCTGCGCTGCCAAATCGGTTGACTCGCGGCCCGTCTCGTTCCTAATACGGCACAGAGAAATTAGGGTGCCGTCTCCGGTCCCCATCCCTCTACGGAGGCTTCCATGTCTGGTTTCGCATCGATCTCCGGCAGTGACGCCGATGAGCTGCTGACCGCACCGGTCGGCAACATCGACAATCTCATTGCGGGCCTTGGCGGCAACGACACCATCTTTGGCCTCGGCGGCAATGACACGCTGCTCGGTGGTGACGGGGACGATGTGATCTATGGTGGCCTCGGCGCCGATGTGCTGATGGGCGGTGCGGGTAACGACATCCTCTTCGGCGGCAATGGCGCGGACCTGCTCGTGGGCGGTGCCGGCAATGACACGATGGATGGCGGCAACGGCCCCGACACCTTCGATTTCGATGATGGCTTCGGCCACGACCTGATCCTCGGTTTCCAGGTCGGCACGGATACGCTGCAGATCGCCAGCAACATCAACTCCACCGGCATCACCGGCCCGAGCGACCTGCTTCCGCTGGTTTCGGCCGATGGTTCGGGCAATGCCGTGATCACGCTGGGCGCGGATACCATCACGCTGGACGGCATCACGGTGGCCGATCTGACCGCCAATATCGGCAGCATCGTCCAGATCGTCTGAAGGCTGGCCGCCCTGACCAGGGCGGGCACAACTCAGCATGCAGGCGGAACGGCGCGAGATGGGGCCAGCCCAAACTTCCGGCCAGCCGGTCCTCCTGCCCGCCTGGACCCGTCTCGGCACGGATATCGCCGCCATCATCCTGCCCGCCGGCGCGACGAGCGCGCGGGCCCTGTCCCTGCGGGCCGGCGAAGGCCCGGCCTTCCCCCCACTGTCCCAGCTTCCGCTCGACGAGGGTGGCGCGCTGCTTCTTGCGCGCGTGGCGCCCGACCAGACGCTGTCGCTTCAGCTGGCGGATGACGCCTGGTTGCCGCTGGGGGCGCCCGGCCCCCTGGCGCTGCTGGCCGCCGCCGCCGCCCGGCCCCGATTCCTGGCGCTGCTGGCCAGCAAGGCCGCCGGCCCGCTGCGTGCCGGCGCCGATGCGGCGCTGGCGCGGGATCTGGCGGCCTTGGCGGAAGGCGGCGTCCAACCGGCACCGGATACGCTGCGCCCGCTGGTCGGGCTGGGCCTCGGCCGGCTGCTGTGGAAGCTCGATTCGGGTGGCTGGCTGGTCACCGCGCAAGGCCTGGCGCGGGTGGCGGAGCCCGATGGCGGCCTCGCCCCGCTGCCGCCCAACGCCGCCGGCGCGCTGCTGCTGCGCGCGGAGGGGGCGGCGCTGCGCCTGCCCAGCGGCTTCGCCCCGCCGCCCAACCTCGTGGAGCTGGCCCGGCAGACCGCCCCCGCGCCCCGCGCCCTGCTGCGCCAGGCGCTGCTGGCGCTGCGCCGCCACACGGCGGAGCCGTGGTGCGCCGACCAGCTGCGGAATGCGCAGGTGCTGGCCATGGCGCCCACCCGTTCCTCCGCCGAGCCATCCAACGCCGTGGCCGCGGCGATCGATCGCGCCATCTCGGACCATGAAGGCGGCGTTTTCCTGGTTGGCTGGCTGCATGACCCGCTGCGGCTGACCCGGGGCATGACGCTCCGCGGCCCCTTCGGCGGCACGCCGATCGCGCCCGAATCGCTGTTTCGCGTCAGCCGGCCCGATGTGGTGAAGCGCTTCGAACAGGCCGCCTTCGGCGCCACCGATCCCCGTCCCGGCTTCGTCACCCATCTGCCGAATGTCGGCCCCGGCCCCGTCGCCCAATGGCGGCTGGAACTGGCGCTGGGCTCCGGCGAGGCGATCGAACTCGTCGCCGGCCCCGCCCTGATCCCGGCCGCCCAGGCGCGAGAGGCGGTGCTGCGCGGCGTCAATCCACTGGATGTCGGCCCCGCCCTGCTCGACCGGTGCCTGGCCCCGGCGGCGGCCCGCCTGCACCGCGCCGCCGCGGCCGAACCGCTGGGGACGGAGGTGGTCCGCATCGGCCGGGCGGTGGCCAAGCCCAGCGTCAGCCTGGTGATTCCGCTATATCGCAACCTCCGCTTCATCCGCCACCAGGTGGCCGCCTTCGCGCGCGACCCGATGCTGCGGGAAGCCGAGATCATCTATGTGCTGGACAGCCCGGAACAGCGCGCCGAGGCCGACCACCTGCTGCGCGGCATCTGCGGCCTGGCGGGCCTGCCGGTGACCCTGGTCCTGCACGGCCGCAATGCCGGCTACGCCACCGCCTGCAACAGCGGCGCGGCGGAGGCCACGGCGCCGATGCTGCTGATGCTGAACTCGGATGTGGTGCCGGACCGGCCCGGCTGGCTGGCGCCGATGCTGGCGCGGCTGGCAGCGGACAAGCGCCTCGGCTGCGTCGGGCCGAAACTGATGTTCGATGATGGCTCGCTGCAGCATGCCGGGCTGTACTTCGCCCGCGGCCCTGGCGATGACTGGTTCAACTGCCACTACTTCAAAGGCTTCCCGCGCCACTATCCCGCCGCCACCCGGGCGCGGGAGGTGCCGGGCGTAACCGGGGCGGCCATGCTGATGCCGCGCGCCGCCTGGGACGAGGTGGGCGGCTTCTCGGCCGAGTACATCGTTGGCGACTATGAGGACAGCGACCTCTGCCTGCGGCTGCGCCAGGCCGGATTCGCCATCCTCTATGAACCGGCGGCGGAGCTGTTCCATTTCGAACGGCAATCCATCGCCCAGCATGGCGGCTACGCCGGCACCGTCGCCGCCGCCTATAACCGCCGCCTGCACCATCGCCGCTGGGCCTCCACCATCACGACGCTGATGGAGGATTTTCCCCGCATGGGGGAAACCCACGCGGCCGCCTGAAAATCGCGAAGTCCTTGAAACGCCGGGAATCGGTGATGTCACCGCAACCCGCTTTACTTTAGTTTTGTGGAGCCATGCGCCTCCTCGTCTTCTGCCATAACCATCCTGACCTGCAGCCGGGCGGCACCGAGGTGGTGGCGCGTGGGTTGTTTCGTGCGCTGCGCGACCAGCATGGGGTGGAGGGGCTGTTCCTGGGCGCCGTCACCGCCCAGCATCGCGAACGCCGCCCCGGCACGCTGTTCCAGTCCATCGGCCGGCATCCGGATGAGATGCTGGTCTGGCTCAGCCATTTCGATCGTTTCCACCTGTCGCAGGTGGACAGCTGGGGGCTTGCGGAGCTGGCCAGCTTCGTCACCGACTACCAGCCGGATGTGATCCACTTCCACCACCTGCTGTATTTCGGCATCGAGACGCTGGATCTGGTGCGCCGCGTCGCACCAAAGGCGAAGGTTGTCGTCACGCTGCATGATTTCTTCGCGCTGTGCCCGCAGGAGGGCCAGCTGCTGACCACCGATGGCAGGCTCTGCCCTGGCCCTTCCGCGGATGGCTGCAAGCGCTGCTTCCCCGGCCGCGGCAGCACGGATCTGGTGCTGCGGGAAATTGCGGTGCGCGGTGCCATGGCGGGGGTGGACCTGCTGCTCTCGCCATCGGAATTTCTGCGCGACCGCTTCATCGCCGCCGGCTGGGATGCGGGGCGGATCGCGGTGATGCGGAACGGCATCGGAGCCGGCCCCGTCGCACCGCCACGCGCTGCGAATGGCAGGCGCGATCGCTTCGGCTTCTTCGGCCATGTCAACCGCTTCAAGGGCAGCCTGGTGGCGCTCGGCGCCTCTGCCCGGCTGACCCGGCAGGGCATCGCGCACGACCTGGCGCTGCATGGCGGCACCGCCCACCAGGCGGATGAATTCCTGGCCGAATTCAAGGCGGCGCTGGAGGCGGCGCCGGATGCGCGCCACCACGGGCTGTATGGCGCGGCCGAGATGCCGGCGCGGATGGCCGGCGTCGATTGGGTGGTGATGCCCTCCATCTGGTGGGAAAACGCGCCGCTGGTGGTGCAGGAGGCGTTCCGCCACGGCCGCCCGGTGATCTGCGGCGATGTCGGCGGCATGGCGGAAGCGGTGCGCGACGGCGTCGATGGCCTGCATTTCCCGGTCGGCGATGCGGTGGGCCTGGCGCGGGTGATGCGCCGCGCGGCGGAGGAGCCGGGGCTGTGGGACCGCCTCGCCGCCAACATCACGCGGCCCGTTGGGATGGAGGAGGCGGCCGCGGAGCATCTGGCGCTGTATCGCCGCCTGCTCGGCGCGGCGACGCCGCTGAAGCCGGCCATGCGGGCGGGTGCCATGCGGTCGGGGGGGCGTGCGCGTGTCGGCTGAACCCCTTCCCGCCCCGGACATCCGCGGCTTCGTCGATTCGGTCACCGGCAACCAGATCGATGGCTGGGCCTTCGAACCCGCCCAGCCTACCGAAAGGGTGGTGGTGGAATTGCGGCTGGATGGCGCGGTGGTCGCCACCAGCGTCGCCGATCTGCACCGGGCGGACCTGATCCGCGCCGGCATCGGCGATGCCTTTCACGGCTTCCGCTTCCTGCTGCGCCCGGCCTGGGCGGAACGCCGCGCCGACCTGCTGGTGGTGGCGCGCGGCGCGGAGGGTGGTGAGGTTCCGCTGCCACTGTTCCGCCGTGGCGCGCCCGCCGCCCCGTCCGGCGATGGCCGCCCGGCACCGACCAACCCGCAGATCGTCAAGGCGATCGAGCAGCTCATGGCCGGGCAGCGCGCGCTGGAGGCCCGGATGCAGGAGCTGGCGCTGCGCCCGGCGCCGGACCAGCCCATGGCCACGCCGCTGACCGCCGAGCCGGCGGAGGTGGAACAACGCATGGCGGTGCTGGAGGCCTGGGTGGCGCGGCTGGATGAACGCCTCGCCAGCCTCCAGGCCGCCCCGGCGCCGCGCGCCAATGGTCCCGCCGGCCTGGATACATGGCAGGTGGTGCTGATGGCCTTGCTCGGGGTGACGGGCCTCGGCGCGCTCGCGGTCTTCGCGCTGGTCCTGGCGCTCTAGCCGCATGGCAGAGGCCCGCCGCCTGCCCAACCCCGCCGCCCCCTGGAACGACACCGCGAAACCGGACCGGCGGGACGTGATCGAGGTGGTGCGGGCGGAGGTCTCGGCCGCGGCACGGCTGACGCTGGCGCTCGGCCTGGCGCTCAGCTTCGCCACCTTCGGCGTGGTCGCGGCCAAGCTGATGATCTGGCAGATGGTGCTGCCCACCGGCAATCCCTGGACCCTGGCCGGCCTCGCCATCGTCTTCTGCCTGGCGGTGGGCATGCTGCTCGGGCTGGACCAGCTGCGCGAATTGGGGCTGCTCGCCGTGTCGAACCGGCTGGCGCGGCGGCTGGCGGCGCCGCTGGTGCTGGCGGCGGCGCAGCAGCCGGGGCGGTCCGACCTCGCCGCCGGACAGGCGCTGCGCGATGTGGAGGAATTGCGCCGCAACCTGACCGGCCCGGTGCTGACCGGGCTGGTGGATGCGGTGCTGGTGCCGACGCTGATCCTGCTGCTGCTGTTCTTCCACTGGGCCTTCACCTTCTGGGCGCTGGCCTGCTGCCTTGCCGCCGCCGGGCTTTCCCTGCTGGGGGACCGGCTGACGCGGCGCGCCGTCGCCGCCTCCAACGAGGCGCAGGCGCGCACCGCGGGGCTGGTCGCGGATGCGATGCGCTGCGCCGAGGCGGTGGAGGCGATGGGCCTGCGCGCGCCGCTCGCCGCGCGGTGGGAGGCGCGGATGCAGGAAGGCGCCGCCGCGCTGCGCGGCGCCCAGGCCGGCGCGCGCTGGATCGGCGCGGGGCTTGCCACCATCCATGGCATCGGCTCGGGCGGGGCGCTGGTGGTGGGCACGCTGCTGGCGGCCAATGGGGTGAATGTCGGCTTCGGCATGCTGCTGGCCATGCTGATCACCGGCCAGGTGATCACGCCCTTCGCCCGCATCGGTGGCGCCACGCATGAATGGGGCGCGGCGATCGCCGCCTGGCGCCGGCTTGCGGTGATGATGCGGCCGGACCGCACGGCCGATACCGCCATCGCCTTCCCGTGCCGGGAGGCGCGGCTGCGGCTGGAACGTGTCAGCTTCGCCCATCGCGGCGCGCCCCGCGCGCTGCTGCGCGACGTATCGCTGGAGGTGGCGCCGGGGCAGATCGTCGCATTGGCCGGCACCGCGGGGGCGGGCAAGACCACGCTGCTGCGGATCGCGGTCGGCATGATCCGCCCCTCCGCCGGCGGCTGTTTCCTGGATGGCCAGGCCACCTGGCAATGGGCGCGGGAGGATTTCGCGCGGCATGTCGGCTACCTGCCACAGGACCCGCTGCTGACCGATGGCACGGTGGCGGAGGCGATTGCCCGCCTCGCCCAGCCGGACATGTCGGCGGTGATGGAGGCGGCGCGGCTGGCCGATGCGCATGGGCTGATCGCCGCCCTGCCCGCCGGCTACGCCACGCCGACCCGGGCGGAGGGTCCGCTTTCCGCCGGCCAGCGGCAGCGCGTGGCACTGGCTCGCGCGCTGTATGGCAATCCGCGCCTGCTGGTGCTCGATGAACCCGCCGCCTTCCTCGATGCGGCCGGGGAGGAAAGGCTGGTGCGGCTGTTGCGGAGCCTGGCGGCGCGCGGCACCGGAATCCTGCTCACCTCGCACCGCCCCGTGCTGCTGGCGGCGGCGCACCGGGTGGTGACGCTGCGCGGCGGGCAGGTGGTGCCCGCGCCGGGCGCGCCGCTGCTGGCCGCCCCCTTGGCGGGGCGCGCCGCATGAGCGGGCAGGTCACCCAGGCCTGGGCCGCGCTGCGGCAGGCGCCGGCCTTCCGGCGGCTGCTGGCGCTCGTGCTGGCGATGTCCTTCGCCAGGCAGGCGGCGCTGCTCGGCATGCCGCTGCTCACCATGCATATCTTCGATGGCATGACGGAAGGTCACAACCTGGACACGCTGCTGGTGCTGTCCATCGCCTTCGTCATCGCACTCGGCATGGCCGGCGCGATGCGGGCGCTGCGGGCGGCGCTGCTATCGGCGCTGTCCGAGGATATGGCCCGCCGGCTGAGCCTGGAGGCGTTGCAGGCCGCGGTGCGCAGCGCCCTGCGGGGCAGCCGGCAATCCGGGCTGGCGGCGTTGCAGGACCAGTCGGAACTGCGGCGCTTCCTCGGCGGCAATACCCTCGCGGACCTGTTCGACATGACGGCGCTGCCGGTGGCGCTGATGGTGCTGTTCCTGCTGCACCCGGTCTATGCGCTGGTGGTCGGTGCCGCCTGCATCATGATGGCCCTGCTCGGCCTGGTGCTGGACCGCACCACGCGGGGGCTGGTGCGTGATGCCTCCGACCGGCAGCTGAAGAATGCCGGCGAATTGCAGGGCCGGCTGCGGCAATCGGACATGCTGGAGGGTCTCGGCATGCTGGGCGCCGTGGTGCGGCGGTGGGAACCGGCGCAGGCGGCGGCGCTGGCGGAGGGTGACCGCGCCCAGGCACGGGCACGCGCGGTGCGCGGGGTCACGGAATACGCCTCCTACATGGCGCAGGGTGGCGTGGTGGTGGTGGGGGTGGTGCTGGCGCTGGGCAACCAGGCCTCGCCCGGTTCGATCATCGCGGCGATGATGCTGGCCGGCACCGCGACGCAGCCGATCGCGCGCCTGGTGCTGGCCTGGCGCGAATGGGCCTTTGCGAGCCTCGCCTGGCAGCGGTTGCAGGAGCTGTTCCGGGACCACGCGGCGCCCGCCGTGCAGCCGGCCGACCCCGCAGGGCCGCCGGGCCTGTGGCTGCGCGAACTGCGCTGGACACCGCCGGGCGGGCTGCATCCGGTGCTGGCCGATGTCACGCTGTACTGCCCGCCGGGAACGGTGACGCTGGTGCTGGGGCCGAACGGCGTGGGCAAATCCTCCCTGCTCCGGCTTGCGCTGGGCTTGCTGCCGGCGGAGGGCGGGCAGGCGCTGCTGGATGGCCAGGCGACCCATTTCGCGGACCGTGCCGCACTCGGCCCGCGCATCGGCTACCTGCCGCAGGATGTGCAATTGCTGGATGGCAGCATCCTGCAGAATATCGGCCGCTTCGGGCCGGAGGATGCGGCCGGCGTGGTGGATGCCGCGCGGCTCGCCGGCGCGCATGAGATGATCGGCCGCCTGCCGCAGGGCTATGCCAGTGAGGCCGGGCCCACCGGCGGCCTGTCCATGGGCCAGCGCCGCATGATCGGCCTGGCGCGTGCCCTGTACGGCGCACCCGATTTCCTGGCGCTGGATGAGCCGGAGGCCGGGCTGGACCAGGCGGGGCGGGAGGCGGTGCGGGATGCTGTGCTGGCAGCCCGGGCGGCCGGTGCCGCCTGCCTGCTGATCAGCCATGAGGCGGCACTCTGGGCTGGGCATGTGGACCAGGTGCTGCGCCTCGCGCCGGGCGGCCATTGGCGTGCCGAGACACCCGTGGAGAGAGCAGCATGACCGCGCGACTGGCCGGGCCGCGCCCGATGGCGCTGAACTTCGCCGAGGCCGAGGCCGCCGCCGCCACCCCCGATGTGCGCCGCGTCATGCGGGCCTCGCTGCTGCTGCTGGTGCTGGGCTTCGGTGGACTGCTGTTCTGGGCCGCCATCACCCCGATCGAGCGCGCGGTGGTGGCGCGCGGGTCGCTGGTGGCGGAAGGCCGGCGCAAATCCATGATCCTGTCCGAACCCGGCATCCTGCAGGAATTGCTGGTCCGCGAAGGCCAGCGCGTGCAGGCCGGGCAGGTGCTGCTGCGGCTCGATCCGACCACGGCCGAATCCAACGCCGTGCAGTTGCGCGCCCAGGCCCGGACGCTGACCGCCCGCGTCGCCCGGCTGCGCGCCGAACAGCAGGACCAGCGGCAATTCGCGGTGCCGGATGAGATCGTGGCGGCCGCCCGCGCCGATGCCGCCCTGGCCGCCCTGCTGAATGCGGAAGCCCGGCTGTTCACCGCGCGCTGGGACGCCTTCGACAGCAACATGCGGGTGTATGAGCGGCGCGTCGCCGTGCCGCACGAGCAATTGCTGGCCGCCGGCGCCCAGCGCGTCGCCGCCGCCGCCCGCGCCGCTTCCGTCCGCGCCGATCTGCAAGGGCTCGCGCGAGGCCAGCAGGCTGGACGGTCGCGTATGCAGCACGCTGCCGCAATAGCACAGCCTGGTGACACCACGGCGATTCAGCAGGTGGGCGTCGATGCGCG
>NZ_JAUYTS010000093.1 GCF_030695085.1 Falsiroseomonas sp.
TCCTGGAACACCATCTGCATTTCGGCGCGCAGCGGGCGGCAGGCGGATTCAGGCAGGGTGGTGATGTCGCGGCCCTGGAAGCGGATGCGGCCGGCGCTGGGCTTCAGCAGGCGGATGACGGCGCGGCCAATGGTGGATTTGCCGGAGCCGCTTTCCCCGACCACGCCGAGCGTTTCGCCCGCCGCGATGGAGAAGGAGACGCCATTCACCGCATGCACCGTGCGGCCGCCCTGGGCGGGAAAGTGCTTTTGCAGCTCCTCCACCTGCAGCACGGGCGTCATGCCGCCACCCGGTGGCAGCGCACGATGTGGCCTGCACCCAGTGCCACATCCGGCGGCGGCTGCGCGCAATCGGCGCCGGCCTGCGGGCAGCGGTCGCGATAGGCGCAGCCCTCCGGCAGGCGGAACAGATTCGGTGGCGGGCCGCCGACGCTGCGCGGGCCGCCGAGTTGTAGGCGTTCCGGCGTCGCGCCGATCAGGTTCGCGGTGTAGGGGTGCGAGGGGTTGGCGAAGACCTGGCGCACCGGGCCGGATTCGACGATGGCGCCGGCATACATCACCGCCATCTCATCGCAGTAATGCGCCACCACGCCGAGGTCATGGGTGATGATCATGGCGCCGATACCCGTCCGTCGCACCAGGTCGCGCAGCAGGTCCAGGATCTGCGCCTGCACGGTCACATCGAGGCCCGTGGTCGGCTCATCCGCGATCAGCAGTCGCGGCGCGTTCATCAGCGCCAGCGCGATCAGCACGCGCTGCGCCATGCCGCCCGAGAGTTCATGCGGCCAGGCGGCCATGCGCCGCGCCGGGTCCGGGATGCCGAGCGAGGCCAGCATCTCCACCGCCCGGTCGCGTGCCGCGCGCTCGCTCACCTTGCGATGGGCGCGGTGGATGCGGATGAGCTGGTCGCCGATGCGGCTGAGCGGGTCGAGCGAGGATTTCGGGCTCTGCACCACCAGCGAGATGTCGCGGCCGCGCAGCGTATTGACCTGCGCGTCCGGCATCGCCAGCAGGTCCTGGCCCTCGAACATTGCGCGCCCGCCGACGACGCGCGCCGGCGGGCGCAGCAGGCCCATGATGGAGGTGGCGGTGAGCGACTTGCCGGCGCCGGTTTCACCGACCAGGCCGAGGATGCGCCCGGCGTCGAGCGTGAAGGACACGCCGTTCAGCGCGCGCGCGGTGCGTATCTGGTTGTCCAGGTCGCGCGAGATGAAGTGGGTGTGCAGGTCTTCGACAGATAGAAGCGTCACCGCGTGGCAGCCTTCCGGCGCGGGTCCAGCATGTCCTGCATTCCATCGCCCAGCATGTTCAGCCCAAGCACCATCAGGATCAGCGCCATGCCCGGGAAGATGCCGACCCACCACTGGCCGGTGACGAGATACTCCGCCCCCTGGCGGATCATCGCGCCCCATTCCGGGGTCGGCGGCTGGATGCCGACGCCGAGGAAGGCGAGCGTCGCGGAGATTCGCACCGCCCAGGCGGCGCGCACCGCGGTCTGCGCCATGGCGCCCTGGATGGCGTTGGGCAGGATATGCACGAACAGGATGCGCCAGGTGGGATTGCCCGCGGCGACCGCGGATTCGACGAAGGTGGAGCCACGCAGCGCGATGACTTCCGCCCGCACCACCCGGGCAAAAACCGGGCTGTCCAGGAAGCCGATCACCAGCACCACGTTCAGCAGCGAGGGCCCCGCGGCGGCGACCACGGCGAGTGCGAGGATGATGGAGGGAAACACGCGCAGCGCATCGAAGCCGCGCATCATGATCTCATCCGGCCAGCCACCGCGATAGCCGGTGTAGAGGCCGAGCGGCACGCCCGCCAGCAGCCCCACCAGCACCGCCGGGATGGCGATGCCAAAGGCCCAGCCGGCGCCGGCGATGACGCGGGACAGCACATCCATGCCGTTGCCGTCCGTGCCGAACAGATGCGCCCCGCCCGGCGGCGCCAGCACGTTGCGCGGCTGCGCCTGGATCGGATCGAAGGGCGCAAGCCACGGCGCAAATGCCGCCATCAGCGCGAAGACCAGCAGGATGGCGGCGCCAATCGCCAGCGTCGGGCTGCGCCGCGTGATGCCGGCGATCCGCAGCGCCCAGCGCGGCGGGGCGGCGACGCTCGCGCTCATGGCGCCACCCCGGCGCGCGGTTCGGTCAGCATGACGAAGACATCCACCGCCAGGAACACCAGAACGGAGAACAGCGCCAGCACCAGCACGTAACCCTGCACCACGGCGAAATCCCCGGCGATGATGGCCGACAGCCCGTACTGCCCAAGCCCGCCCCAGGCGAAGACGTATTCGATGAGGGAGGTGGTGCCCACCAGGCCGGTGATCTCCGTGCCGATGAAGGTCACCACCGGCGTCATGCTGTTGCGCAGCGCCATGGCGCGGACCTGCCGGTCCGGCAGGCCCTGCGCGCGGGCGTAGCGGATATAGTCCGAGGCCAGCACCTCCAGCGCGATCGCCCGCGTCTGCTTGATGATCGGCGCGGCGCAGATGATGGCTACGCACAGCACCGGCAGCACCAGTTGGCCGAAGGCGGAACCCGCCGCTTCCCAATCCGCGGCCAGCAGCCCGTCGATCAGGTAGCTGCCGGTGATGCGGTCCGGCGGTGTCAGGAACAGGTCGATCCGCCCCATCCCCGGTGGCGCCCAGCCGAGCAGGTAGAAGAACACGAACAACATGATCAGGCCGAGCCAATAGGTCGGCACGGAAAAGCCCAGCAGTGACAGGAAGCGCGTGACCTGATCGAACCCCCCATCGGGGCGGAAGGCGGCGCGCAGCCCGACGGGAATGCCGAGGCCGGCGCCGATCAGCACACCCCAGAACATCAGCTCGATGGTTGCCGGCGCGCGGTCCAGGATCTCGGCCAGCACCGGCCGGTTGCTCAGCCAGCTATTGCCGAGGTCGCCCTGCAGCACCTTGCCGAAATAGACGCCGAACTGCACCCAGATCGGCTGGTCCAGCGCGAGGGAGGCGCGGACCAGCGCGATCTCCTCCGTCGTCGCGGTCGGGCCGGCGAGCAGCCCGACCGGGTCGCTGCCGCTGATCCGCACCAGCAGGAAGGTGAACAACAGGATCACCGCCAGCAGCGGCACGACCAGCAGGATGCGCCGGGCGAGTAGCCCGGACATCAACCCACCTTCAGGTCGTACCAGCGCTCATGATCATCCGGATGCGGGCACCAGCCGGAGATGTTGGGCGCCATCGCCTCCCAGACCGAAGGATAGACCGTGGCGATCCAGGGCGCTTCCTCCATCCACAGCGCCTGCGCCTGGCGCATCAGGTCGTTGCGGCGCGGCACGTCCAGGCTCTGCCGTGCCTCGTCGATCAGCGCGTCCATGCGCCGGTCGGCGAAGCGTGCGCGGTTGGAGACGCCCTGCGAATGCGCCAGCAGATAGGTGGTGTAGACCGGGTCGAGCACGATGCCGCCATCCTCGAAGGCGAAGAACGGCATGTCCTGCCGCGCCGGGGCGCCGCGGGCGCGCATGTCGCTGTCGCTGATCCTTGCGGCGCGCGCCTTTACGCCGATGGATTGAAGCTGGGACGCCACCTGGATCGACAGCGCCTCCTCCCAGTTGAAGATCTGGCTGTAGAGGATTTCGACCTCCTGGTTGAAGTCGTAATTCGCCTGCGCCAGCAGCGCCTTCGCCTGGTCCGGGTTGTAGTCATACTTGAAGGCGCTGGGGTCGTAGCCGGCGACAATCGGCGGGATGATGGAGCGCGCCTGTTCCGCCAGGCCGAAGAACACGCCCTGGATCAGCGCCTGCTTGTCGACCGCATAGTTGAAGGCCTGCCGCACCAGCTTGTTGTCGAAGGGCGGGAAGCGGAGGTTCATGCGCAGCGAGGCGATGGTGCGGCCGAAGCTGTCCTGCGTCTTCACCCGCCGGTCCACGCGCAGCTCCGCCACCTGTTGCAGCAGCGGGCGATGGATCCACTGCACCTGGCCGCCGCGCAGCAGCGTGATGCGCGATGCGGCAGATGGCACGGCGCGGAAGATCACGCGGTTGAAATGCGGCTGTTCGCGGAAGTAGTTCGGGTTGGCGACGAACACCGCCTGTTCGCCGGACCGCACCTGTTCGAGGTGGTAGGCGCCGAAGCCCGCGGTGTTGGTTTCCATCCACTTCAGGCCCCAGGGGTCCTCCGCCGTGGCGTGCTTCTTCACCTCCGTGCTGTCGTAGATGCCCGGCACATACAGGGTCAGCGCCGAGAGCAGGATCAGGCTGGGGGCGGAAAGCGTGAATTCCACCTCGTAGCGGGAGGTCGCCTTCACGGCGGTGACATTGGCGACATTGGCGATGAAGTTGCCGGTGCGGCGCTGGGCGAAGGATTTGGCCCAGCTCCATTCCACATCCGCCGCCGTCAGCTCATTCCCGTAGAAGCTTTTCACGCCGGACCGCAACTTGAAGACCCAGTTTTTGCCGTCCGCGGAGCTCGTCCAGCTTTCGGCCAGGTGGCCCTCGATCACGTCCGGGTTCAAATAGGGGCGGCCATCGCGTTCGGTGCGGCCGTAGCGGGTCAGGCCCTCATAGACCTGCACCACGGTTTCCTGGGTGCCGGGGCGCAGCGCATCGCCATCGAAACCTTCCGGCGCGCCAGGGGCGGCCAGCAGCAGGGTGCGGCCGCCGCGCTGCGCCAGCACGGCAGGGGCGCCGAGCGAAGTTCCGGCGGCCAGTGCCATGGTTCCCAGCAGAAGGTCGCGCCGTTCGATCGTCATCAATTCGGTTCCCTGTTCGCCCCGCGCGCATTGACACCGCTTCCGGCAAATATATCAAGACTGGGATGCAAGCGCCGTCTCGGGGCGCAACAGGCAGAGGGGCTATCCCATGCACGATCTGGTCATCCGCGGCGGCACCATTGTGGACGGTACCGGCCAGCCCGCCTTCACCGGCGACGTGGCGATCGATGGCGACCGCATCACCCAGGTCGGCGGCAAGGCCGGCCCGGCGAAGCGCGACGTGCCGGCGGAAGGGCGGCTGGTGACGCCGGGCTGGGTCGACGTCCACACCCATTACGACGGCCAGGCCACCTGGGACCCGGTTCTCGCGCCCAGCGTCTGGCACGGCGCCACCACGGTGCTGTTCGGCAATTGCGGCGTCGGCTTCGCCCCGGTCCGCAAGCGCGACCACAAGGCGCTGATCGACCTGATGGAGGGGGTGGAGGATATTCCCGGCATCACCCTGACCGAGGGGCTGAAGTGGAACTGGGAGAGCTTCCCGGAATACCTGGATGTGCTGGGTTCCATGCCGCGCACCATCGATATTGGTGCGCAGATCGCCCACCACCCGCTACGCGTCTATGTGATGGGCGAGCGCGGGCTGAACCGGCAGGCGGCGACGGCCGATGACATGGAGGAGATGGCGACGCTGACGGAGCATGCGCTCCGCGCCGGCGCCTTCGGCTTCACCACCTCCCGCACCGACCAGCACAAGACACCGACCGGGGATCTGGTGCCCGGGCGCTATGCCGAGGAGAAGGAGCTGCTGGCGATCGGCCGCGCCATGGGCCGCGCCGGCCGCGGCACCTTCGGCATGCTTTCGGATTTTGAGGATGAGGCGGCGGATTTCCGCTGGATGCGGGAGCTTTCGACCATTTCGGGCCGTCCGGTCTGGTTCCTTCTGACCGACCGCAACTACGACCCGCAGCGCTGGCGCCGGCTGATGGCGAATGTGGATGCGGCGCGGGCCGATGGCCTTCCGCTATCCGCGCAGGTGGCCTGCCGGCCGGTCGGGCTGATCCTGGGCCTCACAACCTCCCTGAACCCCTTCGCGCTGCGCGAGGGCTTTCATGAACTCGCCGCGCTGCCGCCGAAGGAACAGCTGGCAAAGCTGCGGGAGCCGGCGGTTCGCGCAAAAATCCTGGCGGAGGAAGCCTCGGAGCGGCTGCTGCATGTCGTGCCGCCGCTGTCGCGGCAGATCGCGACGCGCTGGGACAACATGTTCGCCCTGGGCGACCCGCCGGATTACGAGCCCCCGCCGGAGCGTTCGATCGCCGCGCTGGCCGCCAAGGCCGGGCAGGACCCGGCGGCCTATTGCTACGACTACCTGACCGCCGATGATGGCGGGCGGATGCTGTATTTCCCGGTGGTGAACTATGTCGGCGGCGACCTGTCCGTCGTGCATGACATGATGCTGCACAAGCATACGGTGAACGGGCTTTCGGATGGCGGTGCGCATTGCGGCGTGATCTGCGATGCCTCCATGCCCAGCTTCATGCTGACCCATTGGGTGCGGGATCGGGCGCGCGGCGACCGCGTGCCGCTGGAATTCGCGGTGAAGCGGCAGACCAGCGAGACGGCGGATTTCTTCGGCATGACGGATCGTGGCCGTCTGCAGGTCGGCAAGAAGGCCGATGTCAACGTCATCGATTTCGAGGCGCTGCGCCTGCACCATCCGGAGATGATCTACGACCTGCCCGCCGGCGGCCGCCGCCTGGTGCAGCGGGTGGAGGGCTACGACATGACGATCGTGTCGGGCCAGCCGATCATGGAGCGGGGGCAGGAGACGGGCGCGCGGCCGGGGCAACTGGTGCGCGCGACGCGGTAGGCAAGGTGGCCGGAAGCGGAGACCCCGCTTCCGGCCCTTTGTTCAGCCTTCGGACTCGTCCGGCTCGGCCGCCGTGCAGACCATGGCTTCGGTCGTCATCAGCAGGCCCGCGACAGACGCCGCGTGCTGCAGGGCGGCACGCACCACCTTGGTCGGGTCGATGATGCCGGCCGCGACCAGGTCCTTGTGCTCGCCGGACTGGGCGTCGTAGCCCCAGCTCGGATCCGGGTTGCGCAGCACATCGCCGGCCACCACGGCGCCATCCTCGCCGGCATTGGTGGCGATCTGCCGCAGCGGCGCGGACAATGCACGACGGACGATCTCGATGCCGAATTTCTGGTCGGCATCCTCGGCATTCAGGCTCGCCAGGATCAGGCTGGCGCGCAGCAGCGCGACGCCGCCGCCGGGGACGATGCCTTCCTCAACCGCGGCGCGGGTCGCATGCAGCGCGTCCTCGACGCGGTCCTTGCGTTCCTTCACCTCGACCTCGGTATTGCCGCCGACCTTGATGACGGCGACGCCGCCGGCCAGCTTGGCCAGGCGTTCCTGGAGCTTTTCCTTGTCGTAGTCCGAGGTCGTGTCCTCGATCTGCGCCTTGATCTGGGCGATGCGCGCCTGGATCGCGTCCTTCTCACCAGCGCCATCGACGATGGTGGTGGTTTCCTTCTCGATCCGCACGCGCTTGGCGGTGCCGAGCATCTCGAGCGTCACATTCTCGAGCTTCATGCCGAGATCCTCGGAGATCACCTGCGCGCCGGTCAGCGCCGCGATGTCTTCCAGCATCGCCTTGCGGCGATCGCCGAAGCCCGGGGCCTTCACGGCGGCGACCTTCAGCCCGCCGCGCAGCTTGTTCACCACCAGGGTCGCCAGCGTCTCGCCCTCGATATCCTCGGCGATGATCAGCAGCGGGCGGCCGGATTGCGCGACGGTTTCCAGCAGCGGCAGGAAGGTCTGCAGGGCGGAGAGCTTCTTCTCGCAGATCAGGATGTAGGGGGCTTCCAGCTCGACCGCCATCTTCTCCGCATTGGTGACGAAGTAGGGCGAGAGGTAGCCGCGGTCGAACTGCATGCCATCGACGATCTCCAGCTCGGTGGCGGCGATCTTGCCTTCCTCGATGGAAATCACGCCTTCCTTGCCGACCTTGGTCATCGCTTCCGCGATCATCCGGCCGATCTCGGCCTCGCCATTGGCGGAGACGGTGCCGACCTGGGCGATCTCGGCCTCGCTGGAGATCGGGCGGCTGCGTGCGGCAAGTTCCGCCACCAGCGCGACCACGGCGGCATCGACGCCGCGCTTCAGGCCCATCGGGCTCATGCCGGCGGCAACCGCCTGCATGCCTTCGCGGGCGATGGCCTGGGCCAGGACGATGGCGGTGGTGGTGCCGTCACCGGCAATGTCCTTGGTCTTGGACGCCACTTCCCGCACCAGCTGCGCGCCCATGTTCTCCATGCGGTCGGGCAGCTCGATCTCCATGGCGACGGAAACGCCGTCCTTGGTGATGCGCGGCGCGCCCCAGCTCTTGGCCAGCAGCACGTTGCGACCCTTCGGGCCGAGCGTGACCTTCACGGCCTGGGCGAGGGTGTCCACGCCGCGCAGCATCCGCTTGCGGGCATCGGCGCCGAAGCGCACGTCTTTGGCTGGCATTTTTCGAATTCCTTGTTGGGCGCGCGCGGCGTCATGGCCTGCGGCCTGGCATGAAAGGCACGGCGTGGCGGCCTTGCGGCCGCCGAATTCAGGCCGTCATGACGCCCAGCAGGTCGGATTCCTTCAGGATCAACAGGTCTTCCCCGTCGATCTTGACCTCGGTGCCGGACCATTTGCCGAACAGCACGCGGTCGCCGGCCTTCACATCCAGCGGCGTCAGGTGGCCATTGGCATGGATCGCGCCCGGGCCGGCGGCGACGATCTCGCCTTCCTGCGGCTTCTCCTGGGCGGTGTCGGGGATGATGATCCCGCCGGCGGTCTTTTCCTCAGCCGCGACGCGGCGCAGCAGGACGCGGTCCTGCAGGGGACGGAAGCTCATGATGGGGCTCTTTCGAGGATGTCGCGTCCCGGACAGGGACAGCCGCGCGGGCTGGCACTCGGCCCCTCGGAGTGCCAGAGATATCGGCCTGCACGGGGGTCAGTGCAAGTCCAAACCGTCCCGCGGGACGTTTCAGCGCATCGCCTGGGCCAGAATGGGCGCCAGGCGCTGCGCCCAGGCCTCGATCCCGGCCGCATCGGCCAGAAGATCCTGCCGCACCTCGATCAGCGCGGCCGGGATGCCGCGCGCATCGCCATGCACCGGTACGGTGTAGTCCTCCGCCAGTTCGATCCGGTAGGGCTCATTGTCCCCCACCGTCAGCGCCGGGTCCTGGCGCAGCCCGGCGATCAGGGCAGCGCCGAAGCCGGTGGCCTCCCCATACAGCACGCCGGCTTGCCAGGGGCGGGGCGTGCCGTGGAACACCGGGGTGAAGCTGTGCACGCCGAGCAGGAAGCGCGTCGGCCGCGCATCCAGGAACCGCGCGATGCGGTGCTGGAAGGGCCAGAAATATTCGTCCTGGCGTTGGGCGATTTCGGCCGCCGTCAGTCCCTGGTTGCCCGGGATGTCCGTGGCCTCGCTGCGCGCCGAAATGCTGCTCGGCACGCCGGGCGGGCGGTTGCAGTCGATCAGCAGACGCGAATAGCCGGACAGGAACAGCGGCGCGTCCAGCAGCGCCGCCAGCCGCCCGGCCAGCGCCGCCGCGCCGATGTCCCAGGCGATGTGGCGTTGCAGCTCCTCGGGCGGCAGGCCCAGCGCGGCGTAGCGCGCCGGGATGTGGTTGCTGGCGTGCTCGCAGACCAGCACCAGCGGCGACCTGCCGCCCTCATTCACCACGCTGACGGCAGGCACCATCTCAACCGGCGACCTCGTCCGTGAAGACCTGGAAATCGGTCATGGTGCACTGGCCGAAGGTGGTGGTGATGGCGACATCCGTCGCATCCCGCCCGCGGGCCATCAGGATGCGGCCGATGCGCGGCTGGTTGTTGCGGGCATCGAAGGTATGCCAGGCGCCGTCCAGAAACACCTCGAACCAGGCGGCGAAATCCATCGGGCCATAGGGCGGCGGCATGCCGATATCGCCGAGATAGCCGGTGCAGTAGCGCGCCGGAATGTTGACGCAGCGGCACAGCGTGACCGCCAGATGCGCGAAATCCCGGCAGACGCCGACCTGTTCCCGATGCGCGTCATGCGCGCTGCGGGTGGCGCTGGCCTTCATGTAGTCGAATTTGATGTGGTTGTGCGCGTAGTCGCAGATCGCCTGCACCCGCGCCCAGCCTTCCGGCCCCTGGCCGAACTGCGCCCAGGCGAAGTCACCCAGCTTGTCCGTGTCGCAGTAGCGGCTGCCCAGCAGGTAGACCAGCGCCTCATCCGGCAGATCCTCCACCCGGTGCTGGCGGGCATAGGGATACAGCGGGTCTGGCCGCCCGGTATCCTGCACCAGCAGCCTGGTCGAGATCACCAGCTGCCCGGCGGGCGCCACGATTCGGGTGCAGGTATTGCCGAAGCCGTCGCGATAGTGCTTCGCGGGGATCGCGGGCTCGAAATTGACCTGGTGCGGGCCGATCAAATCCGGGGTGCGGGACGGATGCGGGCTGATCATCAGCAGCATCGGGGTCGGCTGCGGGCATTCGTAGGTGATCTGGCAGCCGGCGCTGATGCGCATGGCGGACTCCTTGGTTGAAGGCGTGGGTTCTCGGCCGGTGGCCGAGTCGCAATGACGTGAACGAAATGAAATCGCGCGGGTTCCCCGCATTGGGCCGAAGCGGGTCCCCCGCGCCAGGCCGGGCCGGGTCCCCCGCGCAAGGCCAGGGCGGGTCCCCCGCGTTAGTCAGAGGCGGGTCCCCCGCGTTAGTCAGGGGCGGGTCCCCCGCTTTAGTCAGAGGCGTGTCCCCCGCATTGGGCCGAAAGGCGAGTTCCCCGTATTTGGGCCGCAGCCGCCGGTAGACAGCGGCAGGGTGGGGCGCCACCATGACGTGTCCAGATGACAAGCACGCCAACCAGCCGCTTCCCCGCCTCCGGACCACCAGACCCTCGCGGGCCGGTGGCACGTGATGGGCTGGGGCTGAAGCCCGGTGCGGCGCCGCTGCGGATCGGCTTCGTCCTGATACCCGGCTTTCCGATGCTGACCTATGCCTGTTCGGTGGAGCCCTTCCGCGCCGCCAATGATCTGGCCGGCGCCGCGCTCTACCGCTGGGTGCATATCTCGCCGGATGGCCTGCCGGTGCGCGCCTCCAACGGCGTGTCCATCGTGGCGGAACAGGGTACGGACCAGCCGGGCCAGGTGGATGCGCTGTTCGTCTGCGCCGGCGGCAACCCCTCCGGCTTCGAGGATGCGGCAACCCTTGCCTGGCTGCGGGGCGAGGCAGCGCGCGGTATCCGGATCGGCGGCGTCTCCGGCGGCCCCTATATCCTGGCCCGCGCCGGGCTGCTGGCCGGGTATCGCTGCACCGCGCATTGGGAATACATTCCAGCCATGGCGGAACGCTTCCCCAGCCTGACCCTGACCCGGTCGCTGTATGAGGTGGACCGGGATCGCTGCACCGCCTCCGGCGGCACCGCCGCGCTCGACATGATGATGGCGCTGATCGAGGCTGTTCACGGCCGCGCCCTGGCCCGCGCCGTCGCCGAGTGGTTCCTGCACACCAGGCCCCGCGCGGGGGATGAGCCGCAGCGGATGAGCCTGCGCGAACGCTACGACACCGGCCACCCCAGCCTGCTGGCGGTGCTGGACCAGATGGAGCGCGCCATCGAGGACCCGCTGCCGCGCGACGCGCTGGCCGAATCGGCCGGGCTTTCGGTGCGGCAGCTGGAGCGGCTGTTCCGCAGCCACCTGGGCCGCACCATCGGCGCGCATTACCTCGGCCTGCGGCTGGATCATGCCAGACGGCTGTTGCAGCAGACCGCGCTGTCGGTGCTGGAGGTGGCGATGGCCAGCGGCTTCGTCAGCGCCGCGCATTTCTCCCGCGCCTATGCCACGCGCTTCGGCCGCCCGCCGCGGCTGGATCGCGGCGGGCCGGCGCGCGCGGGCCGGCTGGCGAAGCGGCAATGAGGCGATCACCGGGTCGATAACGGCTTCAGCCCGCGCTCGATCTCGGCGCGGCGCGGCTCCAGGAAGGGCGGCAGGGCCAGGCTTTCGCCCAGGCTCTCCATTGGCTCATCGGTTGCGAAGCCGGGGCCGTCGGTGGCGATCTCATACAGGATGCCGTTCGGTTCCCGCGTGTACAGGCTGCGGAAGTAGAAACGATCGACCGGACCGGAGGAGGGGATGCGCAGGCGCTGCAGGCGGTCCACCCAGCCCTCATATTCGTCATCCCGCACCCGGAAGGCGACATGATGCACGCCGCCGGCGCCGGGACGGGCCTGCGGCAGATGCGGTTCCACCCGCACATGCAGCTCTGCCGCCGGGCCGCCCTCGCCCATCTCGAAGACATGGATGCGGCTGCGCGGATCATCCGGGGCGGCGTGTTCGCCGGCCGCGCGCATTGCCATCACCTGCGTCAGGAACCGGGCGGTGGGGGTGAGTTCGGGCACGCTGATGGTGATGGGGCCGAGGCCGCGAATCTGCTGCGCCGACGGCACCGGGCTGCGGTCCCAGGGGTGGAAGTGGCCGGTGCCGCCATCATCCAGCAGGGTCAGGCGCTGGCCTTCGGGGTCTTCGAACGCCATCTGTTGGCGCCCGGCCACAAGCTGCACCGGGCCATGCTTCACATCATGTTCCGTGAAGCGCTTGGCCCAGTAGGCGAAGGCCCCGGCGCCCGCCACGCGCAGCGCGGTGCCGGTGATGGCCTGGGTGCCGCGCCGCTCCGGCCCCACCGGCCAGTCGAAGAAGGTGAGGTCGGTGCCCGGACTGGCCACGCCATCGGCGTAGAACAGGTGATAGGCGCTGACATCATCCTGGTTGACGGTTTTCTTCACCAGCCGCATGCCGAGGATGCGGGTGTAGAAATCATGATTGCCGGGTGCATCGGCCGAAACCGCGGTCAGATGGTGGATTCCGTGAAGCTGCATCATCGATTTCCTTCGTCATTGCCACCTATGACGCGGCGCGCGGGGGCGAGGTTGCCTGGACTGCATGGTCGCGTGATTCCGACTTTCCGGTGGATCAACCTCAACCCATCACACCCTAGCGCTGCCCGTCCCAGGCGCTGATCGCATCCTGCGTCAGTCCGCCGACACGCGCATGCGGCCGCCCGCCGGTGGTCATGGCCAGGGCGAACAGGATTTCATCCGCGCGCGGCGCGTCCGGCACGGTTGCGGTGATGCCGTCGAAATGGCTGCGGACATAGGCGGCGTTGCGGTGGTGGATGGGCAGGTCGAGCAGGGCGCCCATCGGCCCGACCTTGGTCATGGACGGCACGATGGAGAGTGCCTGGCCGAGCAGGCCGCGCATCGCATAGCCCCCCGCCACATGCCACAGCGCGCCGTGCTCCAGTTCCCCGGCCGCGCCGACCAGGCCGCCCTTGCCATAGGCCTCGATCCGCGCCGGATCGCCTCCGAGGCCGGCGAGAAGTTTCTGCGCCACCATCAGGCCGATCGGCTTCATCGCCTCCATCATCCACATCAGCTCCGGCTCATGCCGCCCGGCGAAGGGATTTTTCAGGACGACAGCGCACCAGCCCTTCAGGACCGGCGTGGGCAGCGGCGGGCCGCCATCATGGCGCACTTCCTCCACGCACAGCACGGTTTTTCGGATGTCGAGCGTCTGGGTCATGGCTGGGATTCCGTCAGCTGGGGGAAGCCGGCGCCGGCGAGCCGAAGCTGGCCGCGGAGGCGCAGCGCGGCGGCGCGGATCAGTCCTGCGCGAAAGCAGGACTCCGCGAAGGCAGCACCGGTTTCGAGGGCGGCGTCGATCTCGTTCGTGGTGAGCGCGCCGACCTCCGTCGTCACCAGCCGCGCGCCGAGGTCGCTATCCGGGTCCAGCCCGTAGGCGGGGCGGCGCGCGATGGCGGGGCTGGCGACATCCACCGCATTGGCGATCAGCGTCGCCGCCACATCCGCCGCCGCGGCCGTGGCGGCCAGCACCGTCACGGCATCGGCAATACCGAGAGAGAAGGATCGCCCATGCCGGCCGGAGGTGGCGACGCCACCAATGCCATCCGCCGCGCGCAGATGCAGCGCGCCATCGAAGCCCGTACCGGGCTGCGGGCTGGCCGCCAGCCCGATATCCAGCCCGGCGCCCGGCAGCACGGCAATGTCGCCGCCATCATTGACGAAGGCGCGCGTGAGGCCCGGCGCGGCATCCTGCATCGCGGCCAGCAGCGCATCCGCCACCGCGCCGGCGACGGCCGCCATGGGCGTGACGAAGACGCCGCGGGCCGCATGGGGCAGGCAGGCGGCGTGCATCGCCCGTGCGATGGTGCCGCGCGGCGGCGTGGCCGGGTCGGCCGCACGGCGCAGCGACGGCAATTCGACGACCAGTTCATCCAGCACTGTCTGGAACCGGGCGACGGCGGCGGCTTCGGCCAGCGTGACGGCATCCGGCGGCCCCCAGGCGCGCAGCACCACGTCGATCGGGCCGTGCTGAAGATGCAGCCGGTCCCCGGTCAGGCGCTGCACGCTGGGCATCTCAGCCGGGAAACGGCCAGGGATTGCCGGCCTGCCAATCCTCGACGCGCAGCGATGGACCGAGGTCGCGGAGGAGATCCTGCACCGGCACGATCTCGGACATATGGCCGCCGAGGCGTTCATACAGCGCGCGTGGCAGGGTGAACTCGATCGGCGCGACCAGAGCCGGCGTCGGCACATAGCCAAAGGCGTTCTTCGGCAGCCGCAGCACATCCGCCATGACGGTGATGCCGCCGCCGGGCCAGAGATAGACCGGCGCGCCACCCATGGTGACGCGCGTCTCGCCCGAGGCCACGCTGCGCGTCAGCAGCACGGGATTCTCCGTCACGCCGGCCCGCAGCGATCCGCCGGCACCTGCCATGAAGATGACTGAACACAGCGAGGGTTCGCAATTCTCGCCGATGCGTTCCACGACCTTCGCGACGCCCGGCGGCATCTCTGCGGGGACCGGCTTGAGGGAGGCGTCCAGCACGCACCACAGCGCATCCTCCCCGGTGGTGGAGGTCAGCAGCAGGCGCAGGCCCGGCCAGGCGATCTTAAGGTCGATGCTTTCGATGATCGCCAGCGGGTCGCTGATATCCGTGCCGCCCCAGCCGAGGCCGGGATTGGCCACCTGGAAATACCGCCCCGGCGTGGAGCGCCGCCCACGCAGGCGGATGCCGGTGGGCTTCATGCCGAGCACCTTGCCCGCCTGGTGTTCGGACAGCAGCCCGGTGATGTGGTCATCCACCACGATCACCTCATCCACCTGGCCGAGCCATTGCTGCGCGAAGATGCCGATGGTGGCGCTGCCGCAGCCGACGCGCATCCGCACTTCCGGCTTGCCATCCACCACCGGCGCCTGGCCGGCCTGCACGCGCACCGCGTGGCCACCATCGATGGTGAGCTCCACCGCTTCCCCCGCACACAGCTTCAGCAGCGTGTCGCAGGTGGTGGTACCTTCGCGCTTGGAGCCGCCCGTGAGGTGCCGCACACCGCCGAGCGACAGCATCTGGCTGCCGTATTCGGCGGTGGTGACATGGCCCACCTGTTCGCCATTCGCACGCACGGCGGCGGCCTCGGCAGCCAGATGGCGATCCGTGTCGATCTTCACCTTCACGCCGCAATAGCTGAAGATGCCCTCCGTCACGATGGTGACGGTATCCATCCCCGCATGCTGCGCGCCGACGATGAAGGGGGCGGGCTTGTAGTCCGGATAGGTGGTGCCGGCGCCGATGCCGGTGACGAAGGCGCGCGACGGATCGAGCAACTGCCCATCCCAGCCACCTCCCGCGAAGGCCACCACCGGCCCGCCCGATTCCACCGCGCGCGCCAGCGTCACCGCCGGATCGGTGCGGATCAACTGGCCATTGTCGTTGGCATAGCGTGAACAGGCGCCGCTGCGGCCGGGGCGGATACGGCACAGCACCGGGCAGGCATCGCAGCGCACGATGCCCTGGTCGCCCTCCGCCGCGCCGAATTTCTGCGAGCGTGCGGCGAGGCTGCCATGGTCGCTCATTGCATCTGTTCCCACAGCCGGTGCGGCAGCACGGGAACCTGGCGCATGGTGATCCCGGTGGCGTGGCGGATGGCGGAGAGGATGGCGGGCGCCGTCGGCACCAGCGCCGGTTCGCCCACTCCCTTGGCGCCATAGGGGCCCTCGGGCTCCGGATCCTCGATCAGGTGGACGTCGATCTCCGGCACGTCGCCCGCGGTCGGGATCAGGTAGTCGTGCAGGTTCTCGGTGCGCCCGGGGATGAACTCCTCCATCAGCGCCAGGCCCAGCCCCTGCGCGATGCCGCCATGGATCTGGCCGAGCACGAGGGTGGGATTCACCGCGCGCCCGACATCCTGCGCCGCGACGATGCGCCGCACCTTCGTGACGCCCAGCGCCGTATCCACCGAAACCAGCGCGATCTGCGCGGCGAAGCCATAGGTGGCGTAGGGCGTGCCCTGGCCATTCTCGTCGAGCGCCGTGGTCGCCGGGTCGTAGCGACCTTCCGCTTCCAGGTCTTCGGCCAGCGCCGCGAGGTCGATGACGCGCGCATCGCCCACGCGAAGCTGCGTGCCCTCCAGCGCCAGCACCGCATCCTCCCCCGCATTGGCCAGCGCCAGGATGCGCCGCCGCAGCGCCAGCCCCGTCTCCATCGCGGCACGGCCACTCACAAAGGTCTGGCGTGACGCGCTGGTCTTGCCCGCGTCGTAGGTGCGGGAGGTATCGCCGAGCACGAAACGGAACTGCCTCAGCGGCAGCCCGAGCGCATCCGCGCAGATCTGCGCCATGACCGTGGTGCTGCCCTGGCCGATATCCACGGCGCCATTGAACAGCGTCAGCGTACCATCGCGCGCCAGCGTCAGCTTCATGCGGGAAGGGTTGGACATGCTGGTATTGCCGCAACCATACCACATGCAGGCAATGCCGGCGCCGAGCCGCACGCGCGGCAAACCCGCATTGTGCGCGGCCACCTGCGCCAGCATCGCATCCCAAGCCGGTTTCAGCGCATCCAGGCATTCCGGCAGCCCGGCGGAGGCGTGCAACACCTGCCCGCTATGCGTTGTGTCGCCGCGGCCAATGGCGTTGCGGCGGCGGATTTCCCAGCGATCCAGTCCGAGTTGCTCGGCCAGGTCATCCACCAGCGATTCGGTGGCGATTGCCGCCTGCGGCACGCCGAAGCCGCGAAAGGCGCCGGCGGGCGTGTCGTTGGTGTAGATGGCGCGCGCGCGGTTGCGGAGATTGGCGATGCGGTAGGGGCCGCCCGCATGGACGGGCACGCGGTTGGCGACGGTGGCGCCCCAGCTCGCATAGGCGCCGGTGTTGAAATCCGCGTCGAATTCGTAGCTGGTGAAGCGGCCCTCCGCATCGGCGGCCATGCGCGCGGTGATGCGGGCCGGGTGGCGCTTGGTCGTGCTGGCCATGCTTTCGGCGCGGGAATAGACGATGCGCACCGGCCGGTTCAGCTTGCGCGCAGCGACCGCAAGCAGGGGCTGCACCGAGACATCCAGCTTGCCGCCAAAACCGCCGCCACAGGCACTCGGCCGGATACGCACCGCATCCTCCGCCACACCGAGGACGCGCGCGGTTTCCTCGCGGTCCATGTAGGGTGCCTGGGTGCAGGCGAAGATCTCCATGCCGATGCCATCCGGCGCGGGCTGCGCGTAGCCGGCCTCGGGCTCGATATAGGCGTGTTCGACGAAGGCGGTGGTGAAGCGGCCCTCGGCATTGGCGACGTCGCGCGCCGGCGTGCCGCGGTTCAGCCCGCCTTCGATCAGCAGGTTGCCCGGCGCATGCGCGTGCAGTTGCGGCGCATCCTCCGCGCTGGCTGCGGCCGTGCCGTGCAGCGCGGGCAGGGGGTGCCAGGTGATGGGCAGCGCCGCATCGCGCACCGCCGCCACGGCTTCCCGCGTGCCGACCAGGCCGAGCACGGCCTCGCCACGGAAGCGCACCAGGCCATCGGCCAGCACGGGCTGGTCCTTCAGATTGGGCATGATGCCGAAGGCGTTCACGCCCGGTACATCGGCGGCGGTCAGGATGGCCTCCAGCCCCAGCGCGTGCCGCGCGGCTTCGAGATCACCGAGGCTGAAGCGGGCGCTTGCATGCGGTGAGCGCACCACGCGCAGCCACAGCGCATCCACTGGCGCCTCATCCGCGCCGAAGCGGTCCGTGCCATCCAGCTTCGCCACGCCATCCAGCCGCGCGATGCTCGCACCCACCGCCTCGCCTGCCCGTGGTGGCGCAATGGCCTGCGGCGCGGCATCCAGCACCGCATCGAGGATCTTCGCGTAACCTGTGCAGCGGCAAAGCACGCCGCCCAGCGCGTCGCGCACCGCCGCACGGTCCGGTGTCGGATCGCGCAGCAGCAGATCGACCGCCGCCATCAGCATGCCCGGCGAGCAGATGCCGCATTGTGCCGCGCCATGCACAAGAAAGGCGGCGCGTAGCCGCGCGAGCACGGCGCCCACAGCGCCCTGTGTCGCCTCAACCGTGTGGATCTGCGCGCCCTGTGCCTGTGCGGAAGGGATCAGGCAGGCGCAGGCCTGGGCGCCATCCACCAGCACGGTACAGGCGCCGCAATCACCGGCATTGCAGCCTTCCTTCGTGCCGGTCAGGCCGAGCCGTTCGCGCAGCGTATCCGACAGCGGCGCAAAGGGCGGGGCGGAGACGGTGCAGGGCGCACCGTTCAGGGTGAAGGCGATGTCGATCATCCGCGCGCCTCCAGCAGGTCTCGCAGCAGCACCAGCGCGGCGTCGCGGCGATAGGCGGCGGTGGCGCGGATGTCGTCGATCGGGGACAGCCCCGCCAGATGATGCGGCTGCACCAGCTGCGCGGCCTTGGCACGCTCCACCCCGCGCAAGGCGGCCTCCAGCAACGGCAGGCGCTGCGCCACCGCCGAACAGGCGCCGAGCGCGATGCGTGCTTCCGCAACGCGCCCGGCCGCATCGGTGGCGATGACGCCGGCCGCCATGGCGATCGAAATCACCAGGTAATGCCGTGCACCCAGCTTGCGGAAGCCGCCCTGCGCATTCTCCAGCCTCGGCACATGCAGGGCGGTGGCCAGTTCATCCGCTGCCAGGGCTGTGGCGCGATAGCCAGTGAGGAACACCGCCACGGGCAGTACGCGCAGGCCGCGCGGGCTGGCAACCTCCACCGTTGCATTCAGCGCCAGAAGGTTTGGAATGCCGTCGCCGGCCGGGGAAGCGGTGACGAGATTGCCCACCAGCGTGCCGCGATTCTGCACCTGCATGCCGCCCACTTCGCGCGCGGCGGCCTTCAACCCATCGAAGATCGGTGGCAGCTTCGCACGCATCAGGCTGGACCAGGTAGCCAGACAGCCAATGCGCCAGCCCGCGGCTGTTTCATCGATGTCGCGCAGGCCGGGGATGGCGCTGAGATCCAGCACGTCCTTATGCGTCGGATCGCCCCAGGCGGCGCGCGCGGTGCGAGCGGGGAAGATATCCGTGCCGCCGGCCAGCACGGCCACATCCGCGCCAGCGCGGATCGCCAGCGCATCCTGCAATGTCGTCGGGCGATGATAGGCGGTCATCCCCACAGCGCCTTCGCCTGGTCGGCCGTGTAGTAGCCGCGCCGCACATCCTGCGCGACCAGCGCCGGGTCGCGGTCCTGCGGGTTGCCATAGCCGCCGCCGCCCGGTGTCATCACCTCCACCCGATCGCCCGCGCGCAGATGCAGGCCCTGATCCTTCGACAGATGCAGCGGTATGGTGGTGGTGCCGTTGCGGTGCAGCTTTACGATGTTCTTTGCACCCTCGCCGCCGCCGAGCACGCCGGGTGGGCCGAAGCGGCCATGGTCCATGACGAAACTCGCCTTGGCCTCGCCACGCAGCAGTTCCACCTCGTAATGCACACCGAATCCGCCACGCTGCGCGCCGGCGCCGCCGGAGGCTTCATGGATCGCGAAACGCCTGAACAGGACAGGGTAGTATTGTTCCATCACCTCGACCGGAGCGGTCTTGCTGATGCCGATGGTGGAGCAGCCATTGGTCAGCCCATCGGCTTCCGCATTGCCGCCATAGCCGCCGCCGGTGATCTGGTACATCACATAGCCGGCGTTGCGCGCCGGGTCGAAACCGCCGAGCGCGAAATTGCCGGATGTGCCGGCGGGCGCCGCCCAGACCTCCGCCGGCAGCGCCTGCGCGATGGCGAGGAACACCGCCTCCGCAATCCGCTGCGAGACTTCCGCCGCGCAGCCGGAGACCGGGCGCGGATATTTCGCGTCGAGGAAAGTGCCCTCCGGCCGGATCACGCGTAGCGGCACGAAGGTGCCGGCATTGATCGGAACATCCGGAAAAATGTGCTTCATCGCGAGGTAGACGGCGGAACAGGTGGTGGCCCAGACGGAATTCATCGGCCCCTGGCAAGGCGGCGACGAATCGCCGAGATCGAAGACCAGCTCATCGCCCTGCCGCGTGACGGTCAGCGCGATCCGCAGCGGCGCATCCACCACGCCATCCGAGTCGACGAAGGTTTCGGCTGAATAGACACCATCCGGGATGCGCCGGATTTCCGCCAGCATGCGCTCCGCCGCACGTGCGCGAATGCCGGCAATGGCTTCGCGCAGCGTGATCAGGCCGTAGCGGGACACCATTTCGTTCAGCCGCGACTCGCCGACGAGAAGCGCCGAGGCCTGCGCCTTGATATCGCCGATGCGCTGGTCCGCGACGCGGATATTGGATTGGATGATGGACAGGATCTCCCGGTCCAGCACGCCCTTCTTGAACAGCTTCACGGGCGGCAGGCGCAGGCCTTCCTGCTCCACCTCCGTCGCATGTGCAGAAAAGCCGCCCGGCACCATGCCGCCAATGTCCGGCCAATGACCCGTGTTCTGCAGCCAGCAGAACAGCTCGCCAGCCACGAAGAAGGGCCTGGCGAAACGCACATCCATCAGATGCGTGCCGCCCAGATACGGGTCGTTGACGATGTAGATGTCGCCCGGCTCCGGCGCCGCCACCGCGCCTTCGCCGATCAGCCGCACCAGATGCGCCGCCGAATGCGCCATGGTGCCGACAAAGACCGGCAGGCCGAGTTCGCCCTGCGCGATCAGCGCGCCATCCTCGGCGGCGTAGATGCCATCCGATCGGTCATCAGCCTCGGCAATGACGGGCGAGAAGGCGGCGCGGGAGAAGGTGATGTCCATCTCGTTGCAGACCTGCTGCAGGCCGGCCTGGATCACGGCGAGGGTCAGCGCATCGATCATGGCAGCACCGTAATGCGGAGATTGCCGATGGCATCGACCACGGCTTCGGAGCGCGGCTCCAGTACCGTCGTCGCATCCGCCTGCTGGATGATGGCGGGGCCGGCGATGCGCGCACCCTCCGCAAGCTTCTCGCGCTGCCAGACCGTGGCGCGGTGCCAGGCGCCCTCGGCGTAGAGCGCACGCTCTCCCACCCGCGCGTCACCGACACGCGCGGCGGCATCGAGCAGCGTGGCGAGCGGGAAGGGGCGGCGGCGGCCGATGACCGTGGTCAGCAGGTTCACCAGCACCGCACGAATTTCGGGAAGCTGTACCTGGAAGCGGGCGAAATAGGCGGCCTCGAAGGCGGTCTGGATTTCCGCGCGCGCCATCTCCGCGCGCGGCAGGGCAACGCGGATCAGATGCGTCTGGCCGCGGAACTGCATATCCGCCGCGTGCAATATTTCGGTTCGTTCGATCTCCGCGCTATCCGCCGTGACCACGGCCAGCGCGCGATCGCGCTGTGCCGCCAATGTCTCGGCGATCTCGGCCTCCGAAACATCGTCCAGCCCGCGATTCAGCGTGTTCACCGCATCCTGCCGCAGATCCGCCACCAGGCAGCCCAGCGCATTGGTCAGGCCCGGTCGTGCGGGGACCAGCACCATCGGGATGCCGATCTCGCGTGCCAGCGCCACCGCATGCAGCGGCCCGGCGCCGCCGAAGGCGAACAGGCAGAAATCGCGGGGGTCATGGCCGCGGGAGAGTGAGACCATGCGGATCGCGCCCGCCATATGCACATTGGCCAGCCGCAGCGTCGCCTCCGCCGCCTGTTCCACCGCCATGCCGAGCGGTGCGCCAATCTGGTCCGCAAACGCCGCGCGCACGCGCTCCATCGGCACCGCATCCCGCACCGCCAGCAAGCGTGCAGGGTCGAGCCGCCCGAGTACCAGATTCGCATCCGTAATGGTGGGCCTTGTGCCGCCACGCCCGAAGCAGATCGGCCCCGGCAGGCTGCCTGCGCTTTCCGGCCCGACGCGGAACATCCCCGCGCGGTCGATGCCGGCGATGGAGCCGCCGCCGGCGCCGACGGTCCGCACATCCACCATCGGCAGATGGATCGGCAGGCCATAGGCGATGGACAATTCGGCGGAGACTTCCGGCACCCCGCCCGCGATCAGCGCCACATCGGTGGAGGTGCCGCCCATGTCGTAGGTGATGGCATTCCGCAGCCCGCTTTGCGCCAGCGTCGCCGCCGCGGCCATGACGCCGGAGGCGGGGCCGGACATCACGGTCTTCGCCGCCTCCCGCGCCACCAGCCGGGCCGGCACGGTGCCGCCATTGCCGTTCATCACCAGCAGCTCGCGCTTGTGGCCTTGGGCTGCGAGCTGGGCCTGCAGGCGCGTGATGTAGCGATCCAGGATCGGTTGCACCGCGGCGTTCACCGCCGCCGTGGTGCCGCGTTCATATTCGCGGAATTCCGAGAGCAGCTCGTGGCCAAGCGTGACGTAGTCATTCGGCCATATGCTGCGCGCGATCTCCCCGGCGCGGCGTTCATGCGCCGGGTTGGCGTAGGCGTGCAGGAAATGCACGACCAGCGCCTCGCAGCCCTCGGCCAGCAAAGCGCGCACCTCGCGCGCCACCGCATCCTCATCCAGCGGCGTCACCACGCCGCCGCGCGCATCCATCCGCTCCGCCACTTCGCGCCGCCATTCGCGCGGCACCAGCGGTTCGAAGCTGCCCTTCAGCCCGTAGGGGTTGGGCCGCGTGCGGCGGCCGAGTTCCAGAACGTCGCGGAAACCGGCGGTGGTGATCAGGCCGACCTTCGCCAGCTTGCGTTCCAGCACCGCATTGGTGGTGGCCGTGGTGCCATGGATGATGAGGTCGAGCTCGGCCGGTGAGCTGCCTGCCGCCGCGATCGCGGCCAGAACGCCATCGGCCTGGTTCGCCGTGGTCGTCGGCACCTTGGCCAGCCGCACGTGGCCATCCGCGTCCTGCAGCAGCAGGTCGGTGAAGGTGCCGCCCACGTCGATGCCGGCGGTGATGCGGGACATGCGTATCAAACCGTCAGATAGGTGGTGCGGATGGTCTCATCCGCTTCCAGCGCCGCCATGGTGCCGGCGAAGCGGATGCTGCCCTTTTCGATGACGAAGGCGCGGTCGGAGACGGCGGCGGCGAAATCCAGGCTCTGTTCGGAGAGCAGCACGGCCAGCCCCTCCGCCTTCATGCGCAGCACGGCTTCGGCCATCAGCTCCACGATCACCGGCGCCAGGCCTTCGGAGGGCTCGTCCAGCAGCACGGCTTCGGGGTTGCCCATCAACGTGCGCGCGATGGTCAGCATCTGCTGTTCCCCGCCCGACATCGCCGCCGCGCGGCGCCCGCGCATCTCGGCGAGATTCGGAAAAATGTCGTAGAGGCGTTCCACCGTCCACGCCGCGCGTCCGCCCCGTGCGGCGCGGCGGCCGACCTCCAGATTTTCCGCCACGGTCAAATCCGTGAAGATGCGCCGGTCCTCCGGCACATAGCCGAGGCCGGCGCGGGCGATCTGGAACGGCGCCCAGCCGGTGATGTCCTGCCCGGCGAAGCGCACCTGGCCGGCGCGCGGCGGCAGCAGGCCCATGATGGCCTTCATGGTGGTGGATTTGCCGGCGCCGTTGCGGCCCATCAGGGCGGCCACCTCGCCACGCCGCAGCGTGAGATCGACGCCGAACAGCACTTCCGCCGGGCCGTAGCCCGCGGTGACGCCGGAGACTTCGAGCACCGGATCAGCCATGTGCCGCACGCCTCGCCCGCAGCGCCGCCTTGTGGCCGGACTGGCCGAGATAGACGCGCTGCACTTCGGGGTTGGCGCGCACCGATTCAGGAGAGCCTTCCGCGATCACCTCGCCGCGCACCAGCACCAGTATGCGGTCGGCATGGGCGAAGACCGCGTCCATGTCATGTTCCGTGAACAGCACGCCGATGCCCTGGCCGCGCGCGATGCCGGCGGTGAGCTGCATGAGTGCGGCGCGTTCGCGTGGTGCCATGCCGGCGGTGGGTTCATCCATCAGCAGCAGCTTCGGCGCGGCGGCGAGTGCGATGGCGAGTTCGACGCGCTTCACATCGCCATAGGCCAGCTCGCCGATCGGGCGATCCGCCGCTTCGGCCATGCCGACCTGCGCCAGCAAGGCCAGCGCCTCCGCCCGGTAGAGCGACGCCGCATCCGCCACCAGGTCCCGCGTGCGGCCGTGATGCGCGGTCAGTGCCATCTGCACATTGCCGGCAACCGACATGGATAGGAATGTCTGCGCCACCTGGAAGGTGCGGCCGACGCCGAGCTTGCAGACCTGGCGCGGCGGCAGCCCGGTGATGTCCTGCCCCGCCAGCATCACGCGCCCGGAACTCGGCGCCAATTGCCCGCCCACCATGTTGAATGTGGTGGATTTGCCCGCGCCATTCGGCCCGATGATCGCCAGCATTTCCCCCGCCGCCAGGGCGAAGGACACATCCTTCGCCGCGACGACGCCGCCGAAACGCTTGTTCAGGCCCTCGACCGCCAGCAGAGTCATGCGCGCCTCCGCAACGCGCCATAGGCACCGGACAGGCCGCGCGGGAAGATCAGCACCAGCGCGATGATGGAGGCGCCGAGGAAGAACCGCCAATGGTCCGTCAGCGGCATGAAGAAGTCCTTGATGGTATGGAAGGCCGCGGCACCGGCGACCGCGCCCATCACGGTCTGCATGCCGCCCAGCAGCAGCATCGCCAGGAAGTCGATGGACATCGGAATCGCCAGCAGCGTCGGGTCGATCGAGCCCTTGGAGAAGGCATAGAGCCCACCCGCCAGCCCCGCCGCCGCGCCGGCTAGCGTGAAGGCCAGCCAGCGATGCATCCGCACATTCACGCCGATGGCATCCGCCCGCTGTTCCGAATCCCGCGCCGCCCGCAGCGTGGCGCCGAAGGGCGCGTAGATCACGTGGCGCAGCGCGGCGATGCCGAGGATGCAGCAGGCGGCAACGAGATAATGAAACACCTCCCGCGACCTGGCCCAGCCACTGGGCCAGACGCCGACCACGCCATTGTCGCCGCCCGTCACCTCGACCCATTGGAAACACACCGCATAGGCAATCTGCGCGAAGGCGAGCGTCAGCATCGCCAGGTAGATGCCCGTCAGCCGCACCACGAAGAAGCCGAACAGCGCGGCGAAGGCAGCCCCCGCGATCGGGGCGGCGATCAGCGCCGGCTCCATCGCGAAGCCGCCGCGCGTCACCAGCAGCCCGGCGGCATAGGCGCCAAGGCCGAAATAGGCGGCATGGCCGAAGGAGACGATGCCGCCATTGCCGACGAGAAAATTCAGCGAGAAGGCGGCGAGTGCGAAGATCAGCACCTCCGTCGCCACCTTCACGGTGTAGGCGTCCCCGAATAGCGGCACGGCCAGCGTCGCGGCCAGCACGACGCCGAGGATCACCTTCTCCCACATCCCGAAGCGCGGCGTGGCGAGGATACCCTCCGGCAAGGCCGCGCGCCCTGCCGCGGCTTCCGGGCGGCCGAGCAGCCCCCAGGGCTTCACCACCAGCACCACGGCCATCAGCAGGAACACCAGCACCAGCGTGATCTTCGGGAAGATCAGCACGCCGAAGGCGTTCAACTGCCCGATCAGCACCGCCGCCAGGAAGGCGCCGGGCACGGAACCCATGCCGCCGATCACCGTGACAACGAAAGCCTCCGTGATGATCGACAGGTCCATCTGCGAATTGGCGGAGACGCGCGGGATCTGCAACGCGCCACCCAGCCCCGCCAGGAAGGCGCCGAGGAACAGCGTGCCGGTGAACAGCAGCGCCTGGTTCACGCCGAGCGCGCCCACCATCTCCCGGTCCCGCGTCGCGGCGCGGATCAAGATGCCGAAGCGCGTCTTGTGCATCAGCAGCCATAGCAGGCCGAGCACGGCCGGGCCGACGCAGATCAGGAACAGTTCATAGGCCGGGAAGCGCTGGCCCAGAATCTCCACGCCATGGCGCAGCCCGGGCGCACGCGGCCCGGGGATCTCCACCGGCCCCCAGATCCACAGCACCGCATCCTGCACCATCAGCACCACGCCGAAGGTGGCAAGCAGCTGGAACAGCTCCGGCACCTTGTACAGGCGCCGAAGCAGCAGCACCTCCATCACCACGCCGAGCGCACCCACCACCAGGGCGGAGACCAGCACGCCCACGAAGAACAGCAGTGGCGAACGGTCGAAATCCAGCAGCCAGGGCACCACCGTCACCGTCATATAGGCGCCGAGCATGTAGAAGCTGCCATGCGCGAAATTGACGATGCGGGTGACGCCGAACACCAGCGTCAGCCCGGATGCAATGACGAACAGCGAGGAGGCGCTGGCCAGTCCCGACAGGGACTGGACCACCAGGAAGCCGAAATCCATGCGCCGGGATCAGCTCCGCGGGCGCGCGGCGCGCACCTCATCCTCGGGGAACATGAAGTCGGCGCCGTCGGCGTAGCGGGCGTTGCGCATGGTGCCGGTGCGGCCGCGCAGCTCCGTCTCTCCCACCCAGGTGCCCATGGTGCCCTGGTGGTCGAGTGCGCGCATGGTGACGTTGCCGACGATGGTCTGCGTCGGCAGATCGGCCAGCGCATCCACCATCGCCTCCGTCTCCGTCGAATTCGCCTTGTTCAGCATGCTGGCCACCACCTCGGCGGTGACGTAGCCCAGCACGCTGCCCTTGCGCGGCGTATCGTTGAAGCGGGCGCGATAGGCGTCCACAAAGGCCTTGTGCCGCGCGTCCTGCACCTGTTCCCAGGGATAGCCGGTGACGATCCAGCCATCCGGGCATTCATCGCCCAGCGGGATCATGTATTCCGGCTCACCGGTCAGCAGCGACAGCACCAGGCGACGCTCGAACAGGCCGCGGGTGTTGCCCTCGCGGACGAAGGCGGTCAGGTCGGCGCCGAACAGCACGTTGAAGATGCCATCCGGCCGCGCCTGCGCCAGCGCGCCCACCGTGGCGCCGGCATCGACCCGGCCGAGCGCCGGGTACTGCTCCGCCACGATCTCCGCGCCGGGAATGGACTGGCCGATCAGCCGCTTGAAATTGGCCGCCGCCGATTGCCCGTATTCGTAATTCGGCGCGACGATCGCCCAGCGCTTCGCCGTCTTGCCGCGCGCGGCCTCCACCACCATGCGGGTCTGCATGTAGGTGGAGGGGCGCAGGCGCCAGGTGTAGCGGTTGCCCTGCGCCATGGTCAGCGCATCGGTCAGCGGCTCCGTCGCCAGGAACAGCTTCTTGCGCTGGTTCGCCAGGTCGGACACCGCCAGCCCGACATTGGACAGGAAGGTGCCGGCCAGGAAGGCGCAGCCTTCGCGGGTCAGCAGGTCTTCCGCCACGCGCACGGCGTCACCGGGGGTGGAGCCATCGTCACGGAAGACGAATTCCAGCGGCCGCCCGCCCATCACGCCGCCGGCCTGGTTGATCCGGTCCACCGCGAGCTGGATGGCGTTGCGGTAGGGGACGGAGAAGGCGGCCATGCGGGCGTAGGAATTCAGCTCCCCCACCTTGATGGGCGCCCCTTGGGCCGGGGCGCGGCCGGGGCGCAGCCCCGCGAGCATGCCGGTGCCAGCCGCCAGCGCGCCGCGGCGGGAGAGGGTGAAGCCAGCCATCGCGAGGACTCCCAAATTGCCTGTCGGCGCGCATCCTCCACCGCGGCCGGGTCGCGGTCCAGCCGGTTTCATGAGGCGTGTCGCAGCTTATGCGACTCTGGCATCACGCGATTGCCCAAATCACCGCCCCGGCTGCTTCCTGCCGCGGCATCTGACGCGGCCTGGCCGGTGCGCCGGGGGCAATCTCGCCTTTTTGGGTGGATCATGGCCGAATAATGGCGCAAGAGTTCATCTTGTTGCCAATATCAGGGGGCGCCCATGTTGATCACTCTCTGCGTCCTGGCCGGAGTCACGGCGCTTCTCGGCATGTTCAGTGTCGCGGTCACGCTGCTGCCGGCGATGGGCCTGGGCCTCGCGGGGCTGACCGCGGCTGCCGGCTTCAGCCTGGTTTCGCTCGCCGCCGGCCTCGCCGCCGGGGTGCTCGCCCTGGGCCAGCAACGCGCCGGCGCGGGCTGAGAGCGCGGGTTCAGCCGCGCGGGCCGCGGGCGCGCAGCGGCGCCAGTTCCGGGTCCAGGTAGCGGATTTCGTGCAGCCGCACATCCGGCATCGCCTGTGGGTCCCCCATCATGATGATGAGGCAGAGGCTGGTGCCCATCAGCTCCAGCTGCTTGTGGCCGCGCAAGGGCAGGGGAACCCGGTTGCGGCGGCAGGTCTGCAGCAGAATCGCCAGCAGATCCCCGGCCGTGAAGGACCAATGGGCGCGCGGGCCGGACCTGGGCTTCTGCGGCACCAGCCGTGCGATCACCTCGCCCGAGGGGGAGGTGGCCATATCCAGCCTCACCTGGCCGGTCGCGGCCTGCCAGCCCGGCTGGGCCAGCACCATGCCCGCGACCAGGGCATCCAGAACTTCCGCGGGCGAGAACAGGATATAGCGGACTTCCTTCGGCATGGCGGGCTTCAGGTGCCGCGGCAGGCGCGTGTTGTGGCAGCCTGCGTGGCGCGTACGGCTTGGCTATCCATGTGGTTCTCCTCCGCCACGGTGAACCCTTCATGGCGGCCAGCCTGCTGACAAAGCGATAACGCCGCCCGCCAGCCGGCCTTCATGCAAGATTCACGTCGCCCGGCGGCGGGCCGGGGTAGACGCCCCGCAGGTCGCCGTCAGGTCAGCGAGACTCACCCGATGGACGGCCTCGGGGGTCAGCCGACGGCGCCAGCCGGCACATCGCCGGCGCAACGCGGCGCAACCGGTGCGGCCGCGTCAGGCGCCGCATCGCGAAGCAGAGGGCAGGGCATGGATGGCATGGCAGGCACGCGCGGTGCGGAACCCCGGCGGCGCTATCGCACGGTGTTCCTGTCCGACCTGCACCTCGGCACGCGCGGCTGCCGCGCGGATTTCCTGGTGGATTTCCTGCGCCGGATGGAATGCGAGCAGCTGTATCTGGTGGGGGACATCGTCGATGGCTGGCGGCTGCGCAAATCCTGGTACTGGGATGTCGACCATGACGAGGCGATCCGCCTGGTGCTGAAAATGGCGCGCAACGGCACCCAGGTGACCTACATCCCCGGCAACCACGACGAGATGCTGCGTGACTGGCTCGGCCTGGAAATCGCGGGTGTCCGGCTGGCGAAGGAGGCGGTGCACAAGGCCGCCGATGGCCGCCGCTTCCTGGTGATCCATGGCGATGAATTCGACAGCGTGGTGCGCTACGCCAAGTTCCTCGCCCATCTGGGCGACTGGGCCTATGACAGCGCGCTGGTCGCCAACCGGTGGTTCAACGCGCTGCGCCGGCGCTTCGGCTACCCGTACTGGTCGCTCTCCCAGTGGTTGAAGCGGCAGGTCAAGGAGGCGGTGAAGGCGATCGACCGCTTCGAGACGGCGCTGGCCCAGGAAGCCCGCCGGCGCGGCCTGGATGGCGTGGTCTGCGGCCACATCCACCACGCCGAGATGCGGGAGGTGCAGGGCGTGCTCTACATGAATGACGGCGACTGGGTGGAGAGCTGCACCGCGCTGGTCGAGCATGCGGATGGCCGGTTCGAACTGGTCGACTGGGCGCGGGAGAACCAGCTCAGCTTCTTCCGCGCCGCGCCAGCCCCGGCGGGTACCCCAGCCGGCACCCCGGCGGGGCTGCCGGAAACCGTGTAGCGCCGGGGCCATGGCACGGCGCCGGGCGGCTTTCGCCACTTCCCGGCCGCGCATTTCTCGGGCACCAGGGGCGCGATGCGCGCCGCCGCAGAGGCCCGAGGCGAGAGGACCGGTTTGGACGAGGAATCCCCCTGCGGACATGCCCCTTGGGGGATGGGTGCGCTGGAGCCAACGGAAATGACCGCCGCGATCGGGCCGCTCCGCATCCTTGTGGTCTCGGATGCCTGGTCGCCGCAGGTGAATGGCGTGGTCCGCACCATGGCCACCGTTGTCGCGGAACTGGCGCGGCTGGGCGATGTGGTGGAGGTGATCGGGCCGGACCGCTTCGCGACCGTGCCGACCCCCGGCTATGCCGAGATCCGCCTGGCGCTGGCGCCGAAGCGCCGGCTGCTGCGGATGGTGGATGAATTCCGCCCGAATGCGGTGCATATCGCCACCGAGGGCCCGCTCGGCTGGGCGATGCGGGCGATCTGCCGGGCGCGGGGGTGGCGCTTCACCACCTCCTTCCACACCAAATTCCCGGACTACCTGCACGCCCGTACCCGTATTCCGAAAGCCTGGTCCTGGGCGCTGATGCGGCGCTTCCACGCGGCCGGCGCCGGCACGCTGTGTGCCACGCCGACCCTGGCGGCGGAACTGGCCGCGCGCGGCTTCGCCCATGTGGTGCCCTGGTCGCGCGGCGTGGACCTGGCGGGCTTCCACCCGGATGCGGCCGGCCTCGGGCCTGCCGAGGCGTGGGAATCACTGCCGCGGCCGATCTTCCTGTGCGCCGGGCGGGTGGCGGTGGAGAAAAACCTGGAGGCCTTCCTGGCGCTGGACCTGCCGGGCAGCAAGGTGGTGGTGGGCGACGGCCCGCAGCGTGCCGCCCTGGCCCGGCGCTTCCCCGCCGCGCATTTCACCGGCTGGCGGGAAGGGGCGGCGCTGGCGCGGGCCTATGCGCAGGCGGATGTCTTCGTCTTTCCCTCCCGCACCGATACCTTCGGGCTGGTGCTGCTGGAATCGCTGGCCAGCGGCACGCCGGTGGCGGCGTTTCCGGTGACCGGGCCGCTCGACATCATCGGCAAACATCCGGTGGGGGCGCTGGATGAGGATCTGCGGGCCGCCTGTCTGCGCGCCCTGCAGGCGGACCGCGCCGCCTGCCGCGCCCATGCCACGGGGTTTTCCTGGGCCGCCTGCGCGCGGCGCTTCCGCGACAGCCTGATGCTGTGTCCCTGAAGGGTCCCGCGCGGCGGATTTCCCACGCCCCCCGGGCCATGCTACCGGCGGCGCCATGGCGTGCCCCCATCCCCGCCCCCTTCGACGGCGCCAACCCAGGCGATGATCCGCAGCTTCATCCGGCATCCGGCGGTCCAGGGGGGCCTGGCGCGGCTGGTCGGGCTGTATCTGGCGCTGGTGGTGCGGACCACGCGCTGGCGGCTGGTGGGGGCGGAACCGGCCCTGGCGCTGGTCGCCGCGGGGCAGCCATTGATCCTCGCCTTCTGGCATGAACGCCTGCCCTTGATGCCGGCGCTGTTCAACCTGGCCCGCGCGCGGGAACCGGCGGCGGCAGGGCTGCGGCCGCATGTGCTGGTCAGCCAGCACCGCGATGGCCGCTTCATCGGCGCCGCCGTGGGGCGTTTCGGGGTGGAGATGATCTACGGCTCCTCCCGCCGTGGCGGGGCGGGGGCGTTGACGGCGCTACTGCGGACGCTGCGGCGCGGCCAGCCGGTGCTGATCACGCCGGATGGCCCACGCGGCCCGCGGCGCCAGGCCGCGCCGGGCGTGGCGCAGGTCGCGGCGCTGTCCGGCGCGCCGGTGGTGCCGGTCGGGGCCTCCAGCAGCGCGCAGCGGCGGCTCGGCTCCTGGGACCGCCTGATGCTGCCGCTGCCCTTCGGCCGCGGGGTGGTGGTCTGCGGCGCGCCGATCACCGTGCCGCGCGACGCGGCGGAGGCGGCCCTGCCCGGCATCGCCGCCGCGCTGACCGAGGCCTGCCGGGAAGCCGACCGGCTTTGCGGCGTCACCGATGTGCCGGACCGCCCGGCCCGCCCGTCCCGCCCGTGACCATCCCGACCTCGGCCTGGCGGCTGGCCACCACCCTGGCGGCGCCGCTGTTGCGCTGGCACCTCGGCCGCCGCGTCCGGCGCGGCAAGGAGATCGCGGCGCGGCTGGCGGAGCGTCGTGGCCTCGGCGCCGCCCGGCCGCCGGGCCGCCTGCTGTGGCTGCACGCCGCCAGCGTGGGGGAGGCGATTTCCGTCCTGCCGGTGCTGGAGGCGCTGCTGGCGCGCGACGCCGCGCTGCACCTGCTGGTCACCACCGGCACGGTCACCGGCGCGCAGGCGCTGCTGCACCGCCTGCCGGCCGCGCTGGCGGCGCCGGGCGAATCCGGCTTCCCGCGCGTGACCCACCGTTTCCTGCCGTTGGATGTGCCGGACTGGGTGGCGCGGTTCCTGGATGGCTGGCGGCCGGATGCGGGTGTGCTGGTGGAAAGCGAGCTGTGGCCGAACCTGATCGCGGCCGCCCGCGCCCGGCGCATGCCGATGGCGCTGGTCAATGCCCGGATCAGCCCGCGCTCCTTCGCCCGCTGGCACCGTTTTCCGCGCAGCGCGGCCGAGATCCTGGGCGGCTTCGCCCTGGTGCTGGCACGGTCGGAGGGGGACCGCGCCAGGCTGGCGGCGCTGGGCGCGGCGGCGGCGCAATGCTGGGGTGACCTGAAGGCGGCGGCCGCGCCGCTGCCGGCGGATACGGCGGCGCTGGAACGGCTGCGCGTCTTGCTCGGCGACCGCCCGGTTTTCCTCGCTGCCTCCACCCATCCGGGGGAGGAGGCGCTGGTGCTGGCGGCCCATGCGCGGCTGGCGGCGGACTGGCCCCGCCTGCTGACCGTGCTGGTGCCGCGCCACCCGGATCGCGGCGTGGCGGTGGCGGAACTGGCGGCACGGCAGGAACTGGCGGTGGCGCGGCGGGCCGGCGGCGGCGCGCCGGGGGCGGATGTCGCGGTCTATGTCGCGGATACGCTGGGCGAACTCGGCCTGTTCTACCGCCTGGCCACACTCGCCGTGGTGGGCGGCAGCCTGATGCCGCGCGGCGGCCAGAACCCGCTGGAGGCGGCGCGGCTCGGCTGCCCAATTCTGCTCGGCCCGCACACCACCAACTTCGAGGAGCCGGTGGCGCGGCTGCTGGCTGCCGGCGCGGCCCGGCTGGTGGCCCCGCAAGCCGTGGCGCTGGCGGAGGCGGTGGCCGGTATGCTATCCGATGCCGGAGCGCGCCAGGCCATGGCCATCGCCGCCGCGTCCATCGCGGCGGGCCAGGCCGGTCTGCCGGGCATGGTGGCCGCGGCGCTGCTGGACCTGTTGCCGGATGGCTCCGGCCCCCCCGAGGAAGGCGCGCAGCCTTTCGCTCGGTGAATGTAGGCCGGGGCGTGTGAGCCGGGGCGTTAGTTTGGGGCCGGCCGCCACGGGCGGCCCTGCGTCGAAGCCGCCCTTCGTGGCGATTTGGTGAACGAAACCTGATGGTCGAGGCCTGATGCGAGCACCCGCCTTCTGGGCGGGCAGTGGTGGCGTGATACCGCTGCTGCTGTCCCCCTTCTCCGCGCTCTATGCGCAGGCCACCGCGCGGCGCATGGCGCAGCCGGGATGGCAGGCGCCGGTGCCGGTGATCTGTTGCGGCAACGCCACTGCCGGCGGCGCGGGCAAGACCACCGTGGCGATGGATCTCGGCCGGCGCCTGGCCGATCGTGGCGTCGCGGCGCATTTCCTGCTG
>NZ_JAUYTS010000099.1 GCF_030695085.1 Falsiroseomonas sp.
CGCCATAGACGCCGTTGGTGTGAATCAGCAGCTTGCCATTCTCCGGCACGAAACTGCCGATGGTCGCCTCGGTGCCGGAGGTACCACTGCCGACGATCGGCACCACCGTATGGCTGCCCTGGCCGTTACAGAGGTCGAGCAGGTATTTCCGGCAAAAGGCGATGGTGGCGAGCATCTTTTCCTCGCCCGAGGCATAGTCGTGCAGCATGGCGCGCTTGACGCGCATCGACAGCGTCGCGGGGCCGGGGGTGAGCATCAGGGGCTCATCCTCGAGGCGATCGGTCATCTCATCCATCGGCGCCCCCGGGCATTGCCGCAGTATCCTGCCATGTGAATTCGGTGATGCAAGAGGCTGTCTGGACAGGCAACGCGGCCGTCGATAGCGTTGGACACATGCTGGATCCTGTCACGCTCGAAGTCCTCGGCCGCAAGGTCACTGCAGCGGCGGAGGGTATGGGCTTCACTCTGCAACGCACCGGCCGCACACTGTATGTGAAGGAGGCCTCGGATTTCGGCACCGCCCTGGTCGGGCTTGATGGCCGCTTCTTCGGCTATCCGCGCACCATCGGCGTCAGCCACTTCCTCGACCTGGACTGCACCGCAACCATCCGCGCGGTGCCGGACCTCGACCCCGGCGATGTCATCATCACCAACCACCCCTATGCGTCCGAGGCGCTGGCCACCCATCTGCCGGATCTGCATCTGGTGCGCCCGTATTTCCACGAAGGCCGCATCGTCGCCTATGGCTGGTGTTTCGTGCATTCGGCCGATATCGGCGGCCGCGTGCCGAGCTCCATCTCGCCCTCCAACACGGATCTGTTCCAGGAAGGGCTGATGATCCCGCCGATGAAGCTGGTCCGCCGGGGCGAGCTCAATCCGGATGTGGTCGCGTTGTATCGCGCCAATGTCCGCACGCCGGACCAGAATATGGGCGACATCCGTGCCGAACTGGCATCGCTGCATGTCGGAGGACTACGGGTCGCGGAAATGATCGCGGCGCATGGCGTGGAGACCTTCATCGCGGCGCAGGAGGCATTGCAGGACTACGCCGACAAGAAGGCGCGCGCGGTGCTGGCGCGCATCCCGGATGGTGAATACGAATTCTGGGACTACCTCGATGACGACATGGTCAGCACCTTTCCGGTGCGCATCCGCCTGACGTTGCGCAAGCAGGGCGGCGAGATCGAGCTGGATTTCGAGGGCACGGACCCGCAGGTTGCCACCGCCTACAATATCCCCACCATGGGCCGCCGCCACGCCTGGTTCACCGCGCGCATCATCGGCTGTGTTTCCACGCATGATCCGACCTTGCCGATGAACGCCGGCGTCTATCGCTGCATAACGGCAAAGGCACGGCCTGGCAGCCTGGTGAATGCGGAATCGCCCGCCGCCGTGGGCGTGCGGCAGCCCGGCGGGCGACGCATCTTCGACATGATCACCGGCGCGCTGCTGAAGGGCGACCCGACGCTGATGGCCGCGGCTTCCGGCGGCGTCTCCACCCCCGTGGTGCTGGCCGAGGAGGAAACCGCGCAGGGCGACCGCAATGTGGTGGTGCTGGAGCCGATGATCGGCGGCATGGGCGCACGCCACGGCCACGACGGTGTGGATGCGCGCGACAGCGGCACCTCGAACCTTGCCAACAATCCGATCGAGAGTATCGAGAGTGCGGCGCCCATTCTCGTGCGCAACTACGCGGTGCGCGCCGGCAGCGGCGGCCCTGGCCAGTGGCGCGGCGGCTGCGGGCTGGAATTCAGCTTCGAGGTGCTGCGGGATGGCTGCACCGTGCTGGCCCGCGGCATGGAACGCTGCCGCTTTCCGCCCTGGGGCGCCATGGGTGGCCGGCCCGGCCAACCCTTCCGCGTCATCCTCAATCGCGGCACCGCGAAGGAACAGGTGATCGGCAAGATCGACCTGCTGGAAGTGGAAGCTGGCGATGTCGTCACCATCCTGACGCCGGGTGCCGGCGGCTATGGCGACCCCTCCCTGCGCGATCCCGCCGCGGTGCTGCGCGATGTGCGGCTGGGGCTAGTGAGCCTTGAGGCAGCGGCCAGCGATTATGGCGTGGCCATCAAGGATGGCGGGGTGGATCAGGCCGAGACGGCCAGGCTGCGGGCCGCGCGACCGCCGCGCGATACGGACGGCTTTGATTTCGGCACCGAGCGCGAGGCCTATGAGGCCGTCTTCACCGATGAGGCGCAGTGCCGGCTGAACGCCGCGCTCTACGAGCGCCCCAAACGACAGCGCAGCAAGCTGCGCCGCGAGGTGCTGGAAGCCACCGTTCCCGACATGCCGCGCGCCGGCCATCGCCCGCTGGTCGAGGTGCTGGCCGATCCCGCCGCATCCCGTGCGCGCTTCGAAGCCGCCTTCGCGGAGCTTCTGAAGTGAACGCCTCCGCACGCGTCGGCATTGATGTCGGTGGCACCTTCACGGATTTCGTGCTGGCAGGCGCCAGGGGGCTGGTGTTCCACAAGGAGCCGAGCACGCCGGCGGACCCTTCGGCCGCCGTCGAATCCGGGCTTCTCGCGCTGGTGCAGAAGGCCGGGCTGACGATGGGCGATATCGGCCTGCTGGTGCATGGCACCACCCTCGGCCTGAATGCCATCATCCAGCGCCGTGGTGGCCCGATCGGGCTGGTCACGTCGCCCGGCAATCGCGATGTGCTGGAGATCGCGCGCTGCCGCATGGCCAATTCGGTGGATTTCCACCTGACCCGAGAGGAAGATCTGGTCCCGCGCGACCTCGCCTTCGAGATTCCAGCGCGGATCATGGTGGATGGCACGGTGCTGGTGCGCCCGACCGCCGCGGATTACGACCGTATTGCCGCAGCTCTGCGTGCGGGTGGCGTGGTGACGGTGGCGGTGATGCTGCTCCACAGCTACCTGCATCCTGAACTGGAAGCCGAGGTGGCAGCCGAGCTCGGCGCCCGGCTACCGGGCGTGCCAGTCTCCGCCTCCGCCGCAGTGTGGCCGGAAGTGCGCGAATATGAGCGTGCGCTGGTTGCGGTGCTGAACGGCTTTATCGCACCGCTGATGCAGGAGTATTTTACCCGGCTGGAAACACGGCTCGCCGCGCGCGGGCTGCGGGCGCCGATCACCATCACCGCGTCGAATGGCGGCACCGTCGCGCTGCGCACCGCTCGCGCGCGGCCGATCGAGACGGTGCTGTCGGGCCCCGCCTCCGGCGTGGTCGCCGCGGCGCGCGCGGCGGAACGCACGCCGCATCAACGCCTCATTACCTTCGACATGGGCGGCACCAGTAGCGACATCGCGCTGACCCGTTCGGGCGAACCGGAATACACCACCCGCACCACGGTGGGTGGACTGCCGCTGGTGATGCCGGTGGTGAATGTCTCGGCCATCGGCGCGGGTGGCGGCTCGATCGTGTGGGTGGATCCGCAGGGCGTGCTGAAGGTGGGGCCACGCAGCGCGGGCGCCGCGCCAGGGCCGGTATGCTATGGCCGCGGCGGCACGGAACCGACGGTGACGGATTGCTACCTCGTCTGCGGCTTTCTCGACCCCGCCAACTTCCTCGGCGGGCGCATGCGGCTGGACCGGGAGGCTGCGGAGCGCGCCTTGCTGCCAATCGCGGCACGGCTCGGCTTCAGCGGCCCGGATGCCGCGACCCGCGCCGCACAGGCGGCGCTGCGGGTGGCGACCGCCGTGATGGCGACGGAACTCTCGACCGGCCTCGCGCAGCGCGGCGAGGATGCGTCGAGCTTCGCGCTGATGCCCTTCGGCGGCGCTGGCCCGACGCATGCCAACATGCTGGCCGAGGAAGCGCGGCTTTCCGCCGTGCTGGTGCCCTTCGCACCGAGCACCTTCTGCGCACTCGGCGCCATCCTGGCCGACGTGAAGCGCGACTTCGTGCGCTCGCTCCGCATCCGGCTTCTGCCGGCGACGGAGGCTGCCACGGCGAGGTTGCACACGGCCCTCGCTGAGCTGTCGGCCGAGGCGCGGGACTGGATCGCGGCGGAGGCGGAAAACCTGCGTGGCCACACCCTCTCCGCCACGGCGGAGATGCGCTATGCGGGGCAGAGCTTCGAACTGACCGTGGACTGGGACGCCGCGACTTTCGCGAACCCGACCCCGGAGGCGATCGCCGAACTGTTCCACCGCGTGCATGAAGGTGTCTACGCCTTCCGCGACACGACGAGCGCAGTGGAACTGACGTCGCTGCGGGTGCGCGTCACTGGCCATGTCGCGCCGATCGACCTGCCCGACGCGCTGCCGCGCCCCGCCGCCGCGCCACTCGGCACACGTCGCATCTTCGGCGCCGAGGGCTGGGGTGATTGGCCAGTGCATGATCGCAGCCGTCTTGGCCTAGGCGCGCGCATCGCCGGCCCTGCGATCATCGAGCAGGAAGACAGCACGCTGGTTCTGCTGCCGGGCTGGGGTGCGGAGGTGGATCTGCGCGGCAATCTGGAACTGCGGCGAGGGTGATGGGGCGGGCGTGACTGTGGTCCCGCCCGCCCCTTTTGGTCACGGCGCCGCGGGCGCCCTGGCGTCCAGCGCCAGCGTTTCCTCATCCATTCGCGCCGTGAAACTCATCCGCCGCGCATTGATCGCCCATACCGCGGAAAGGGTGACGATCGGGATGATCGCATGGTCCTCCATCGCCGTACGGATGCCCTGCTTCACCAGCCGCTCCCGTTCGCCCTCATCCACCACTTCCAGGCTGGCGCGGGTGATGCGGTCCACCTCCGGGTTGGAATAGCGCATGCGGTTGAAGGTGCCGAAGCGCGGATCCACGCCGCGGGTGTGCAGCAACGAGGCGAGCATATAGGTCGCATCGCCCGTCAGCGTGCCCCAGCCATTCATCGACAGGCTGTGGTCGCCGCGGGTGTAGTTGGTGAAATACACGGAGGTCGGCTGGGCATTGACTTCCGCAGTGATACCGATGGAGGCGAGCGACTGGCCGAGCGCGGCGCAGACACGCGCATCGCCAGCAAAGCGGTCATTCGTGCAATGCAGCTGAATGCGGAAGCCATTCGGGAAACCTGCCTCGGCCAGCAGCCGACGGCCCTCTGCCGGGTCGTAGCGCAACTCGGCGGTATCGCGCGGCACGCCGAAGAACACCGGCGGCAGCGGCGTATGCGCCGGCTCCGCCAGGCCCTCCATGATGTTCCGGGCCATGCCGTTGCGATTGATGGACAGCGACAGTGCCTGGCGCACGCGCCGGTCACGCAGCGGGCTCTGCGCGAAGGGGCGGCCTTCATTGTCGGTGACCAGCGGTGACTGGTCGCGGCCATCCGGATGCAGCAGGAAGACGTAGATCGACGGCACCTGAAGAACCTGCAGGTTCGCGGTGCGGTTCAGCGTACCGACGCTGGCCGGCGGTACGTAGTTGATGAGGTCCACATTGCCGGACAGCAGCGCCGCGACGCGCGAACTGTCATTCGAGATTTCGCGCTTGGTGACACGACGGAAATGCGGCCGCGCCCCCCAGTAGTCATCGAATCGCTCCAGCACCAGGTCGCCGCGCGGCTCCCAGGAGACATAGCGATAAGGCCCGGTGCCGATTGCGGCGCCGCCGCTGCGGAAGGTGGCGTTGTCGGCGCCCTGCGCCGCGCGGGCCTGCACGATGAAGACGCGGTCAAGCTCCGCCAGCAGGGTGGCCGCCGGGCCATGCGTGCGGAACTGCACGGTATGGTCATCCACCACCACCGTTTCGCGGATCGACCTGACATAGGCGCCGAGGCCGCCCGTACCGGCCACGACGGTGGGGATGCGCTCCACCGAGAACTTCACGTCATTCGCGGTGAAGGGCGTGCCGTCATGCCAGCGGACATCGCGCCGCAGCTTGAACTCCCACGTCGCATCGTCCACACGCCGCCAGCTTTCCGCCAGGTTCGGCTCCAGCTTCATGTCGGCGGAACGGCGCACCAGCGCGTCGAATACATTACGCAGTGCCGAGGCGTGCTGCCCGGCAGAGGAAAAATGCGGGTCGATCGACAGCGGGCCGGATCGTACACCCATTGTCGTATCCTGGGCCTGCGCACCGCCTGCGAGCAGTCCGAGTGCGGCGGCCGCGGCGCCAAGCAGATGGCGCCAGGGGCGCGCAGGTGGCGTGGTCGATCCGGTCATCGAAAACTGTCCTTTCCCCTGTCTTGGATACAAGCCTATCGCCCTGCTCTGGCGCTCCGCCAGAGGCAATCGATGCGTTGAGCGTGTTCAAGGCAGCGAAAAGAACCGCTTCGAAGATGGTCTTCATGGCGGTTGCACAGCCGATGACCAGGGAAGGTCAGATCTTGTGCGATTCCAGCGTGCTCGGGTGGAACAGTTCCTGCGGCGCCAGCAGGC
>NZ_JAUYTS010000118.1 GCF_030695085.1 Falsiroseomonas sp.
CGCTGGCGATGCCACCGGCGGAAGCCGCCGGCCTGCTGGTGCTGCCCTCGCTCGTCACCAACATCCTGCAATCCTGCGGTCCCGCATGGCGCGTGCTGCTGCGGCGGCTGTGGCCAATGCTGCTGATGCTGGTGCCGGGCACGCTGGCGGGAATCGGGCTGCTGACCGGCGGTGGCGCGCTGGCACTCGGCCTGCTCGGGCTGGCGCTGGCGGCCTATGGCGGCTGGGGGCTGCTGACGCCGCCCTTCCTGCTGCCGGCCCGGGCGGAACGCCTCAGCGCCGTGCCGGTCGGGCTGCTGGGCGGGCTGGTGACGGGGGCGACCGGCGTCTTCGTCATGCCGGTGGTGCCCTGGCTCGGCGCGCTGGGCCTGGCGCGGGATGTGCTGGTGCAGGCGCTCGGCATCGCCTTCCTGGTCGCCACCCTGGCGCTCGCCCTGGCGCTGGCGATGCAGGGCAGCTTCACGCCGCTGGCCGCCGGCCAGTCCCTGCTCGCGCTGCCGCCGGCGCTGGCCGGGCTGGCGCTGGGCAATTGGCTGCGCGGGCGCATCCCGCCGGCCCTGTTCCGGCGCATCTTCTTCGCCAGCCTGGTGGCGCTTGGCGGGTATCTCGCCTGGCGCGGGCTTGCCTGAGGCGCCCGCCGGCGCCACAGATCGTGCCATGCCCGAGCCCGATTGCCGCCTCTACCTCATCACCCCCCCTGCCCTGCCGGATCTGCCCGGCTTTGCCGAGGACCTCGCCCGCGCGCTGGATGCCGGCGATGTCGCGGCGCTGCAGCTGCGCCTGAAGGACGTGCCGGATGCGGCCGTGCTGCGCGCGGCGGCGGCGCTGATCCCGGTGGCGCAGGCGCGCGGCGTGGCGGTGCTGATGAATGACCGGATGGATCTGGCGAAGCAGGCCGGCTGCGACGGCGTGCATCTCGGCCAGGGCGATGGCGACCCGGTGGCCGCCCGCAAGCTGCTGGGGCCGGAGGCGATGATCGGCGTGACCTGCCACGCCTCCCGCCACCTGGCGATGGAGGCCGGGGAGGCCGGTGCGGATTACGTGGCTTTCGGCGCCTTCTTCCCGACCGGGACAAAGGAAACCATGCACCAGGCCGATCCCGAATTGCTGGAATGGTGGTCCGAGATGTTCGAGGTGCCCTGCGTCGCCATCGGTGGCATCACCGCCGCGAATTGCCCACCGCTGGTTCGCGCCGGGGCTGATTTCCTGGCCGTGGTCGGCGCCGTCTGGAACCATCCGGAAGGCCCGGCGGCCGGGGTGCGGGCGATGAATATGGCCATCGCCTCGGCCTGAACGCCGCAGCGTGCCGATCCACCTGGTGCGGGACACCACAGCATGAAGCTGGCATTCGAGACCTGCGACGTCTTCACCACCACCCGCCATGGCGGCAATCCGCTGGCGGTGGTGCAGGGCGCCGCGGCGCTGGATGCGGCGCTGATGCAGGCCATCGCGCGGGAATTCAACCTGAGCGAAACCGTCTTCATCCTGGCCGAGGATGCCGCGACCGCCAGCGCCCGCATCCGCATCTTTACCACGGCCCGTGAACTGCCCTTCGCAGGCCACCCCAATGTCGGCACCGCGGTGATGCTGGCGCCGTCTGGAGCTGGCCGGCGACCGGCTGGTCCTGCACCAGCCAGCCGGGCCGGTCGAAGCCCGGCTGACCCGCGATGCCGGCGGCCTGGTCACGGCGGCCGAGATCACTGCGCCGCAGCCCTTCACCCTGCTCGGCACGCTGCCCGCCGCCGGCATCGCGGCCTGCGCCGGGCTGTCGGCGCTGCCGGGCGAGCCGGTGCTGGCCTCCTGCGGCACCCCCTTCGCGATCGCCGAGGTGGGTGATGCCGCGACTCTGGCCGAAGCCGCGCCGGATGCGGCGGCCTTCCGGCGCCACCTGCCGGCCGAGCAGGCTGTGGGCCTGCTGCTCTACACCCGCATGGGCCCGGATCTGCTGCGGGTCCGCATGTTCGCTCCGCTATCGGGCGTGCCGGAGGACCCGGCCACCGGCAGCGCCAATGTCGCGCTTGCTGGGCTGCTGGCGCATCGGCTCGGAGGGGAAAGCCTCACCCTGCGGGTGGAACAGGGCATCGAGATGGGCCGGCCGAGCCTTCTGGAATTGGCAGCCGAGGCCACGCCCGATCGGGGCATTCGGGTCCGCGTCGGTGGGGCTGTGGTTCCGGTGAGCCAGGGTCACCTCACCCTGTAAATCATTCCGCAACGGTATTGCGCGAGCCTTGATTGGCGTACCATTGCCCCCGCGGCGGGATGCAGTCCGCACAAAATCAATGGGAACGCCAGACGGCGCCGCATCCGCGCCTTGACCAGGAGACTCCCGATGCTGCCCCGCCCCCTCGCCGCGCTGCTGGCGCTGTCCGTCCTGCCGACGCTGGCCCTCGCGCAGGATTTCAACCGCCCGCCCTCCTTCGGGACGGTCAATCTCAGCGCCAATTTCGCACCCGACCCCACCACGGTGAACGTGACCGCCGGCGGCACCCTGCCGGCCGAGCGCCTGGGCGGCGCGCAATGTCTCGGCTCCATCGCCAACGCGCCCGATGTGCGGCTGAACTACCGCGCCGGCCAGGGCCTGCCGCTGTATCTCTCGGCCGTCTCGCGCGCCGATGTCACGCTGGTGGTGAACCTGCCGGATGGCAGCTGGGCCTGCAATGATGACTTCCAGGGCACCAACCCGGGGCTGATCTTCCGCCGCCCGCAATCCGGCCAGTACGACATCTGGATCGGCCATTACGACCGCGGGTCCCGCGTGCCCGCGCAGCTGCGCATTTCGGAAGTGCCGCCGAACTGATCATGGTCAGTACCCCCCGGCGGCGCGCGGGTGGCGCAATACGCGGCACGCCGCCGTGGGGCCGGAGCGGATAGTGCTGCCACCCGGCATCAGGTGGCGCTGAGGATCACCATGCCGATGGTCGTCACAAGGCGTGCGGCATCGGCCCAGTGACGCGGGCCGGAGAACCGGCCGGCAGAACGCCAGACGCCAACGGTTGCCAGGACATTGTAGGGCACCGAAAGGACGTAGCCGACGACCACCGCCGCAAGCGGCTGACCTTGCATGATCAGGACGAGGAAGAGCACGCTGCTTGAAAGGTTGACGACCAGGCCGCCGATCACCGCCCACTTCCAGAAGGCAACCTCAAGCGGCAGATCGCCCAGCCAAAGGGCGCGGAGCTGTCTCATGGTGGTAAGGGGGCCAAGGGGAGAGATACCTCGCAGGTTCGGTTTGCCGGGCAGCGGCCCGGCGCAGGTTTGCGGCCAAGCCTCGGCCAGCCTGCCTCAGACATGGGTCCGTGTCGCCTTGTCGGCTGGCGGTTGCCGGCGCGGGGCCGCGGACGCGCCCTCGCCTGCCCTTCTCTTTCGGGCAGGAGCTTCCCGTCTGGGCCCTGGGGCCGCCTGCCCTGGCCGCCAGCCCGCCGCCCTGAAGCATTTGAGTCGGACTTCGCCGCATTCCACCCCACATGCCGGGCTTCCACTTGCGGAGGCCCGGCGCCCATGGACGAACTAAGCTTCCACACCCGGCTGCATCGCCCCGGCAGCATCCTGGATGTGGGCGCGCATGACGGGCTGCTGACCCTGCCGCTGTCCCGCCTGCCCGGCGCCCGCGTGCTGGCCTTCGAGCCGCTGCCGAGCGCCTTCGCCCGGCTGGAATCGGCCATCCGCGCCGATTACGGCGCCATCCCGCCGCATATCGAATTGCACCCCGTGGCGCTCGGTGCCGAGCCTGGCCATCTGGTTTTGTCCGTGCCGGTGCTGGATGGGGTGCCGCAGGAACAATGGGCCTCCACCGCCAAGACCTATGCCGGCTTCGGCTCCGTCACCGTGCTGCGGCAGGAGGTGGCGGTAACCACCATCGACGCGCTGGAATTGCCCGACCTTCAGCATGTGAAATTGGACGCCGAGGGCTTCGAGGAGGAGGTGCTGTCCGGCGCCCGCGCCACGCTGGCCCGCTGCCGCCCCGTCCTCAGCCTGGAGGTGGAGGAACGCCACCGCCCCGGCAGCACGCAGGACGTGCCGGCGATGCTGGCCGGCCTCGGCTACGAGACCCGGTTCATCCTGGATGGCGCCTGGCACCCGCATGCGGAATTCGATGCCGCGACCATGCAGGTAGCCTCCCCCGACCCGTCCATCTTCGCGGCCAGCGACCCCTACATCTTCACCTTCTTCGCCTGGCCCACGGAACGCTCCGCCGCCATCCAGGCGGCGCTGTCAGCCGGCTGAAGCCGTCTCCGAGGCTGCGGGCGCCGCGAGCAGCTTCGGCGGCGCCGCCAGGGCCGGCGGCGGGCTGCGCGGGATGGCGGGCAGCCACAGCACATCCTCGATCTCGGTGGCGCCGCTGGCCAGCATCGCCAGCCGGTCGAAGCCCAGCGCGATGCCGGAGGCGGGCGGCATGCCGGCCTCCAGCGCCGCCAGGAAATCCTCATCCACATCCCAGCCGGCCTCGCCGGTCTCGGCGCGGCGCTGCGCCACGTCACGTTCGAAGCGGGTGCGCTGTTCCACCGGGTCGGTCAGTTCCTCGAAGGCATTGGCCAGTTCGAGGCCCGCCGCGAACAGCTCGAACCGCAGCGCGACGCGGGCATCCCGCGGGTCGCGCTTGGCCAGCGCCGCCTGCGGGGCGGGCCAGTGGGTGAGGAAGGTGGGGCGGCCGCGGCCGATGGCGGGCTCGATGTAGCGCATCACCAGGCGGAAGAACCCATCCTCCCAGCTATCGCTTTCCGGCACATGCAGCCGCGCCTTGGCGGCATGGGCGCGCAGCCTGGGGGCATCGCCCTCCCCGGTCGCGGCATCGATGGTGCCGAGGATGTCCAGGCCGCGGCAGTGGCGGCTGAAGGCTTCCGCCATGGTCAGGCGTTCGAAGGGCAGCGCGAAATCGGCGGTAACCTCACCCTGGCCGACCAGGCCGGGGCAGAGGGAGCGCAGCAGCAGCTCCGTCTCCTCCATCATCCCGGCCAGCGTCATGCCCGGCGCGTACCATTCGAGCATGGTGAATTCGGGCGCGTGGTGCGGGCTGGCCTCCCCATTCCGCCAGACCCGGGCGAGCTCGAACACCTTGCCCGCACCGCCCACCAGCAGGCGCTTCAGCGCCAGTTCGGGCGAGGTTCGCAGCCACAGGGTGCGGTCCTGGCCGATGCCGAGATGCGGGCGGTACTGCGTCTCAAAGCCGCGCAGATGCACCTCCATCCCCGGGGCGGGGACCAGGCAGGGGGTCTCGACCTCCATATAGCCGCGCGCGGTGAAGAAATGGCGCGTCGCCGCGGTGAGCGCCGCGCGCCGGCGCAGGAAGGGCAGCCGCGCGGCCAGTCTTTCGCGGGTCCAGGCGCTTCGCGGGGCGGCGGTGGCGATCGGAGCCTCGGGCATGGGCGCGGTCCCCCTTGTTGACGCTGTGGGGTTGGGGTTTAGCAGGCCCAACCATGCCCCATCCCGCCGCCGCCCGAAACCTTTCCCGCACTTTGCGTGATGCCAGCGCCCTGTCAGAGGCCGGGCTGCTGCCGCCCGAGGCCGATCTGGCGGGGCTGCAGGCCGTGCAGGCGCGCTATGCCATTGCGGTGACGCCGGCCATGGCCGCGCTGATCGACCCCACGGACCCGCGCGACCCGATCGCGGCGCAATACATTCCCGATCCGGCGGAACTGGTGACGGCACCGCACGAGATCGAGGACCCGACCGCGGATGCGCCCTTCACCCCGGTGCCCGGCGTGGTGCATCGCTACCCCGACCGCGCCCTGCTGAAACCGCTGCTCGCCTGCCCCGTCTATTGCCGCTTCTGCTTCCGGCGGGAGGTGGTGGGGCCGGATGGCGGGCTGCTGAGCACGGAGCAACTGGAAACCGCGATCGCCTGGTTCGAACGCACGCCGGCGGTGCGGGAGGTGATCTTGACGGGTGGCGACCCGCTGATGCTGAGCCCCCGCCGCCTGGCCTGGCTGCTGGAACGGCTTTCCCGAGTCCCGCATATCGAAATCCTGCGGGTTCATTCGCGGGTTCCGGTGGCCGATCCGGGGCGGGTGACGGCTGCGCTGGTGGCGGCGCTGACCTTGGAGAAGCCGCTGTATCTGTGCGTGCACGCCAACCATGCGCGCGAATTCACGCCGGACGCCATGGCAGCACTGCGGCGCCTGACCGGGGCGGGGGTGGTGCTGCTGGGGCAGTCCGTGCTGCTGCGGGGGGTCAATGATTCCGCGGGTGGGCTGGAGGATTTGTTCCGGGCGATGCTGCGCGGGCGGGTGAAGCCCTATTACCTGCACCAGTTGGACCCGGCGCCGGGGACGGCGCGCTTTGCGGTGCCGCCGGAGGAAGGGCGGGCGCTTCTGGCCGCGCTGCGCTTTCGCGTGACCGGGCTGGCCTGGCCAACCTATGTGCAGGAACGGCCGAATGGCGGGGGGAAGGCGGTGGTGGGGCCGGTGTGGGAGGACGCCGTTTCCTGATTGCGAATATGGGCGGCTTTCCCATATGGTCATCTGAGATGACCAGTCAGGCCCGTCCCATGCCCAAGCTCATCAGCGCCACCGAATTCAAGGCCACCTGCCTCGACATCCTCGACCGCATCAGCGCCGGGGAATGGGACCGGGTGGAGGTTACCAAGCGCGGCCGCGTTGTCGCCGTGCTTGTGCCGCCGACGCCGCCCTCCGCCGCCATCGCCGGGCTGCACGGCTTCATGCGTGACAGCGTGATCATCCCCGCGGGCCTCGACCTCACCGCCCCCATCGCCGACGAAGCCTTCGCCGCCGCCGAGGGCACGCTGCACGGATGAGCCGGGGTGGCGTGCTGCTGGACACCTGCGCGGTGATCTGGCTGGCGACCGGTGCGCCCATGGCCGCCCCGGCGCTGGCCGCCATCCAGCAGGCAGGCAACGGCGCCGGCATCTTCGTCTCCCCGGTCTCCGCCTGGGAAATCGGGCTGCTGGCCCGGCCGCGCCCGACGCGCCCGGCCGCCATGACCTTCCTGCCGGACCCGAAGACCTGGTTCGCCCGGCTGATGGCCGCCCCCGGCCTGCGCGAAGCCTCCCTCAGCCCCGGCGCGGCGATCGATGCCTCCTGGCTCCCCGGCGACCTGCATGGCGACCCAGGAGACCGCCTGCTCATCGCCACCGCCCGCGACCGCAACCTGCCGCTGATCACGCGGGATGCGCTGATCCTGGCCTATGGCCGCGCCGGCCATCTGGGCACCATCGCCTGCTGAAGGTTGCCCCGCCCCGCCCGGCGTTGTATCCGCGCCCCCACATTTCCACCGCTCATTCAGGACTACGCAAGCCATGGCGAAGATGCAGGCCAACCAGATGCGTGCCGGCATGGTCATCGAGTTCGAGGGCCAGCGCTACACCATCATCCGCCAGAACATCATGATCCCGGGCAAGGGCAACGCGATCATCCAGGTGGACATGCGGAACATCAAGACGGGGTCCAAGAAGGACCAGCGCTGGCGCACGGCGGACACCGTCGAGCGGCTGATGACCGAGGACAAGGAGTTCACCTTCTCCTACGCCGAGGGCGAGATGATCGTCCTGATGGACCCCGAGACCTACGAGCAGACGCAGGTTCCGAAGGAAATCCTCGGCGACCGCCTGCCCTTCCTGGTCGAGAACATGACCGTCGGCGTCCGCCTGATCGAGGGTGAGCCCGTCGCCATGACGCTGCCGGAGCAGGTGACGCTGGAGGTGGTGGAGGCCGATCCGGTGGTGAAGGGCCAGACCGCCACCAGCAGCTACAAGCCCGCCATGCTGTCCAACGGCGTGAAGACCATGGTGCCGCCCTTCATCACCGTGGGTGAGCGCATCGTCGTGAAGACCGAAGACGGCAGCTACTACGAGCGCGCCAAAAGCTGACGCCTAGGCGTCAGCTTTTAGCTGTATTTGTTGCCCTCAGGCGCCGGGCGAGCGCTCCGCGCGCTTGGCTCGCCACATAGGTGGCGGCGGCCATTCGGCCGCTCGGCCGGCATTGCCGGCCGCCCAGGTTGTGCCGCTTGCCTGTGCCGCCGCTCTTTCATTCCGGAATCCCACCCATGGCCGTCTCCCCTCGCCTGTCCCCCGCCATGTCGGTCCTCCAGACCGCGATGCAGAAGGCCGCCCGCCGGCTGCTGCGGGATTTCGCGGATGTCGAAGCCCTCCAGGTCACCTCCAAGGGTGCCGGTGATTTCGTCAGCCAGGCGGACCTCCGCGCCGAACAGACGCTGCGCGAGGAACTGTCCCGCGGCCGCCCCGGCTGGGGCTTCCTGATGGAGGAATCCGGTACCTCCGGCGCCGAGGATTGGGAGTGGCGCTGGGTCGTGGACCCGCTGGACGGGACCACCAACTTCCTGCACGGCATCCCGCATTGGGCGATCTCCGTCGGCGTGGAGAAGCGCACGGGGGAGAACACCTCCGAACTCATGGCCGGCTGCATCTACAACCCTGCGGGGAACGAGATGTTCTGGGCCGAGAAGGGCATGGGCGCCTATCTCAACGACAAGCGCCTGCGCGTCTCCGCCCGCCGCGACATGGGCTCCGCCCTCTTCGCCACCGGCATCCCCTTCGCCAAGGTGCAGCGCAAGGCGGAATTCAGCGCCACGCTGGGGCGGCTGATGCCGCAGGTGGCCGGCGTGCGGCGCTTCGGCGCGGCGGCGCTCGACCTCGCCTGGGTCGCGGCCGGCCGGTATGACGGGTTCTGGGAACTCGGCCTGAACAAGTGGGACATTGCGGCCGGGCTGGTCATCGTGAAAGAGGCCGGCGGTTTCGTCTCCGACCCCGCCGGCGGCGAGACCCATTACGAAACCGGCGACGTGGTCTGCGGCAACCAGGCGCTGCACCCGAAGCTGCGGGAGGTGGTGGCCGATGGCATCGCCGCCGCCCAGGCGCATCGCGCCTCCGTCACGGGCTGATCGCGCGAGAAGATATTGAAACCAGCCGCGAATCGGCCATGCCGATGATTTGCACCGCCGGGCGATTGCTTTAGCGTCCGGCGCAGAATGATGCGCCGCGCCCTCATCCCCGTGTTCCTTGTGCTGCTGACCGGCCCGGTCGCGGCGGGGCAGGCGCTGTCCGAGCGGGCCGAGGGTGGCTGGCGGCTGGGCTTCCCAGCCGGCCAGTCCACGCTCGATGCCGCCGCCCGCGACGCCCTCGCCGGCATCGCCCCGGCCCTTGCCGCCCTGCCCCAGGGCCGCATCACGGTGGAGGCGCAGGCCAGCGGCCCCTCCGATGATGCCTCCCTCGCCCGCCGCCTGTCCCTGGCCCGCGCCGGGGCGGTGCGGGATGCGCTGGTGGCGGCGGGGTTGCCGGCGACGCGTATCGATATCCGCGCGCTGGGCCGGCGCGACCCGCCCGCAGATATCGCGGAAATCCTTCCCCCCGGCGCGCCGCGGGCCGAATCCGGCCCCGCCCCGCGCAGCACGAGGTAGCGGCATGACCAGCCCGACCGTCTTCCTCTGGCGCATGCTCGCCTTCCTCGCCGCGGTGACGGTGCTGGTGGGGCTGCTGGCGGGCGAACTGGCCACCGCCTTCGCCGCGAACCCCATGCTGAACGGCATCATCGCGCTGGTGCTGCTGCTCGGCATCGCCTGGAACATCCGCCAGGTCCTGCTGCTGACGCATGAGGTCGAGTGGTTGCAGGCGTTCCGCAACCCGACCCCGGGCGCCCCCACCCGCCGCCCGCCACGCCTGCTGGCCGCCATGGCGAGCATGCTGGCCGGCCGGCGGTCCGAGCGCCTGTCGCTGTCCGCCATGGCGATGCGGAGTGTGCTCGACGGCATCTCCTCCCGCCTCGATGAAAGCCGCGAACTTTCCCGGTATGCCACCGGGCTGCTGATCTTCCTCGGCCTGCTGGGTACCTTCTGGGGCCTGCTGATGACGATCGGCGCGGTGTCGGACGTGATCGGCGGCATGTCCGTTGGCTCGGGCGACATCAACGCGCTGTTCAACCAGTTGAAGACCGGGCTGGCGCAGCCGCTGCGCGGCATGTCGATCGCCTTCTCCTCCTCCATGCTGGGTCTTGCCGGCGCGCTGGTGCTGGGTTTCCTCGATCTCACCGCCGGGCAGGCACAGAACCGCTTCTATTCGGAGCTGGAGGACTGGCTGGCCGGGGCCACCCGCCTGTCCTCCGGCTCGCTGGGGAATGAGGGCGAGGGCTCGATGCCCGCCTATGTCCAGGCGCTGCTGGAGCAATCCGCCGAGAACATGGAGGAACTGCAACGCGCCATCGGCCGGGGCGAGGATGGCCGCGCGCAGTCCAACCAGGCGCTGATGACGCTGACGGAGCGGCTGTCCATCCTGGCCGACCAGATGCGCGCCAGCCAGGTGCTGATGACCCGCATGGCCGAAAGCCAGGCGCAGCTTGCACCCACCCTGCAGCGCATGGCGGATGCCAATGCCCAGGGTGCGCTGGACGATGCCTCCCGCGGGCATATCCGCAACCAGGAACTCTACCTCGCCCGCATCCTGGAGGAGATGACCCAGGGGCGGATGCAGGCGACCACGGAAATCCGCAATGAGATCAAGATCCTCGCCCGCACCATCGCGGCGCTGGCCGAAGAGCCGCCGCGTTGAGGATGAGGTAGCGCCATGGCACTCGGCGGCCGGCGGCGGCGGGGTGGCGGTGGGCTGGATGCCTGGCCGGGCTATGTGGATGCGCTGTCCACGCTGCTCATGGTCATCATCTTCGTGCTGCTGGTCTTCGTGCTCGGCCAGGGCTTCCTCTCCGTCGCGCTGTCCTCCCGCGACCGGGCGCTGGACCGGCTGAACCGGCAGGTCGGCGAATTGTCCGAATTGCTGTCGCTGGAACGCGGCCAGGCGGAGGAACTGCGGGCCTCGCTCGGCCGCATGACGGATGACCTCCGCGCCGCCATCACCGCCCGCGATTCGGCGCTGGAGGGTCTGTCCGCGCTGCGCGAGGAACGCGACCGGCTGGCCGGCGAACGCGATGCGGCGCGCGGCGAACGCGCCCGGCTTTCGGCCCGCCTCGCCGACCTCGAGGTTTCGGCCCGCGACGGCACCGCCCGCATCGCGGAGCTGGAAGGCCGGCTGGCGGAGGCCCAGGCGCGCGTCGAGGCCGCCGGCGGCGACACCGCCCGCACCGTCCGCACCCTGACCGACGCGCAACGCCTGCTGGCCGCCGAACGTGCGGCGCTGGAGGCGGTGCGGCGCGACCTGACGGCTTCCCGCACCGAGGTGCAGAGCCTCGGCCGCGACCTCGCGGCGGAACGCGAGACGCTGGCGGCAACCGAACGCAGCCTGGCGGAGACCCGGGCGGCGCGGGATGCGACGGCGCAGGAACTGGCGACGCGGCGGCAGGAAGCGGAAGCGCTGGCGCGCGACCTCGCCGCCACGCGGGGCACGCTGGACCAGGCCCGCGCCCAGGCCCAGGCGCTGTCGCGCGACCTGGCCGGCGAACGGGCGGCCCGCGGCGCCACGGAACGCGAATTGGCCGAGGTGCGCGCCCTGTCCGCCGAACAGCTCGAGGCTCGCCGCCGGGAGGCGGAGGCGCTGGCCCGGGACCTGGCCGCCGCCCGCCAGACCCTGCAGGCCGCCCAGGCCCAGGCAGCCGCGCTCACCCGCGACCTCGCCGCCGAACGCACCGCGCGCAGCACCACGGCGGAGGAACTGGCGGCCCGGCAGCGGGAGGCAGCGGCGCTGGCCGCCGAACTGGCACAGGCCCGCGAGAGCCTTGAGGCCGCCCGGCGCGACGTGGCGGCGCTGCGCGCGGAAGCGGCGCGGCTCGACCAGACCGTCACGGCGGATCGCGCCACGATCCAGGCGCGGCTGTCGGACATCGCCCGCCTCAGCAGCCAGATCAGCGGGCTGGAGGCGCTGCGCGACCAGCTGGAACGCGAGGCCGCACGGGCAATGGCCCGCGCCGAGGATGAATCCCGCCAGCGCAGCAGCGCCGAGGCCGCGCGGCAGGAGGCGCTGGAACTGCTCGGCCAGGCCACCGCGCGGGCCACCCAGGCCGAGCAGGGTCGCGCCGCCGCCGCGCAACTCGCCGCCGAGGCCGGGCGCCGCGCGGCGGAGGAGGAACGGCGCCGTGCCGCGGCGGAAGCCCAGGCGGGCGAGTTCGGCCGCCTGTCCGAAAGCGCCCGCGTCCAGGTCGCCATGCTGACCCGGCAGTTGGAGGCGCTGCGTGCCGAACTGTCCCGCGTCGCCACCGCGCTGGATGCGGCGGAGGATGCGGCGCGGGACAAGGACGCGCAGATCGTGGCGCTCGGCCAGCGGCTGAATGTGGCGCTGGCGGCGCGGGTCGAGGAATTGCAGCGCTACCGGTCCGATTTCTTCGGCCGGCTGCGCCAGGTGCTGGGCGACCGGCCCGAAGTCCGCATCGTCGGCGATCGCTTCGTCTTCCAGTCGGAGGTGCTGTTCCCGGTCGGCTCGGCCGATCTCTCGGCGCCCGGGCAGCAGCAGATCCGCGATATCGGACAGGTGCTGCTGGATCTGGCACGGCAATTCCCGAGCGACCTGGGCTGGATCCTGCGCGTCGATGGCCATGCCGATCGCAGCCCGATCCGTGCCGGCGGCCGCTTCGCCAGCAATTGGGAATTGTCCGCCGCGCGCGCCATTGCCGTGGCCCGCCTGCTGATCGATGCCGGCCTGCCCTCCAACAAGGTCGCAGCCGTGGCGTTCGGGGATACCCAGCCGCTGGATGACAGCGACAGCACGGAGGCCCTGGCGCGCAACCGGCGGATCGAGCTACGGCTGGAGCCGGCCCCAACGGGCACCGCCCCCGCCCGCCCGGCCGGCGAATTGCGCCGCATCCTGGCCGAAGTGACGGAGGCACAGGCCTGCGCCCGCCTCAGCGTGGTCGAGGCCGGCGGCACGCCGCGCATCACCGGCCTCGCCCGGCGTGGCACGGAGGCCAGCCTGCGCACGGCCTTGCAAGCGCGTGGCGCCCCGCCCGCGACGATGGACCTCCGCGGCTTCAGCGGCCCCTATTGCGAGGTGATCGAGGCGCTGCGCCAGGTGCCGCCGGCCAATGGGCCGGAGGCGCTGCGACTGGATCTGGTCGGGCGCGGGCCGCTGGCGCAGGGCACGCTGCTGCGGCTCGATCTCGGCGCGCCGAATTGGGGCGGCCAGGTGCTGGTGTACTACCTCTCGAACAGCGGCAACGCCTATCGCCTGCAGCAGCTTGCCGCGCAGTCCCCGGGTGCCCGGCTGCGGCTGGGTGAGCCGCGGCAGGGCTTTCCGGGCTGGGAGGTGGCCGAGCCATTCGGCACGGATGTGGTGGTCGCCATCGCCAGCGACGGGCCGCTGTTCGCGACGCCCCGGCCGGAATGGGAATCGCTGGCCGATTTCGCCGCCGCGCTCGGCAGCGCGGTGGAGGCGGCGCGGCGCGAGGGGCGGCGGGTCGCGGTGCAGATGCTGGCGGTGGAGACGGTGGCGCGATGAGCCTGGTCGGCAAGGTTCTGGGCCTCGCCCGCTTTCCGGTGAAATCCATGGCCGGGGAGGCGCTGCCGGAGATCGATCTGCGCTGGACCGGGCTGCTGGGGGACCGGCAATACGCCTTCGTCCAGCAGGGCCATCACGGCCGCTTTCCCTGGCTGACCGGGCGCGACCTTTCCGAAATCGTGCGCTACCGGCCGCGCTTCCTGAACCCGGAGGATACCCGCGCCTCCGCGGTGGAGGTGACGGCGCCGGATGGTGCGGCCTTCGACCTGCGCGATGCGGCGCTGGCGGCCAGGCTGTCGGATGCGTCGGGCAAGCCCTCGGCGCTGATCCAGATGGGGCGAGGCGTGTTCGATTCCATGCCGGTTTCCGTCATCACCACGGCCAGCCTCGCGCGGCTCGATGCGCTGCATGGCACGGCGCTCGATGCGCGGCGCTTCCGCATCAACATCCTGATCGACAGCGACGCGCCGGATACCGAATGGGCCGGACACAGCCTGGAATTCGGCGGGGGCGCGCGGCTGCTGGTGAACGCCCCCGCGCCGCGCTGCGCCATGGTCACCATCTGCCCCGAGACCGCCTCGCGCGATGCCGGCGTGCTGCGCACCGTGGCACAGCACCTCGACGGCAATTTCGGCATGTATGCCGCGGCGGCGCGGTTGGGCATGATCCGGCTCGGCGATCCGGTCCGGCTGGGCGCCTGAATTCCTCAGCTTCGGATACAAGCACCATGACCACGCTGCATGTCGTCGACCACGCGCTGCTCGCCCATCGGCTGGCGGAATTGCGCGACGCCGCCACCCCCTCCGCCCGCTTTCGCAAGCTGCTGGCCGAGATCGGCGCGATCCTGACGCTGGAGGTGACGCGCGACCTGCCCCGCCGGACGGCCCGCATCACCACGCCACTGACCGGGATGGATCACCAGGTGCTGGCCACGCCGGAGCCGGTGCTGGTGGCGGTGCTGCGCGCCGGCCTCGGGCTGATGGAGGGCGGCATGCAGGTGCTGCCGGAGGCGCCGGTTGGCCATGTCGGCCTGGTGCGCGACGAGCACACGCTGAAGCCGAGCCAGTACATGCTGCGGATGCCGCCCGAGGTCCGCTCGCGCGGCGCCATCCTGTTCGACCCGATGCTGGCAACGGGCGGCAGCGCGGTGGCCGCAGTGCAGCGGGTGAAGGAAGCCGGCGCGCCCAGTATCCGCTTCGTCTGCGTCGTGGCGGCGCCGGAGGGGGTTGCCAGGCTATCCGCCGCGCATCCGGATGTGCCGATCTATACGGCCTCGCTCGATGAGAAGCTGGACCATCGCGGCTTCATCGTGCCGGGGCTGGGCGATGCCGGGGACCGCTGCTTCGGCACAGAGGGATAGGGCGGCTAGATGTTTAGTCCTGGCGTTTGGTGGAGCGGGTTGGCGTTGAACCGCTGTGGCTCTGCGGTCCACTGCTTGCAGATGAACTCGTAGGGCGTGAGTCCGCGCAGGG
>NZ_JAUYTS010000130.1 GCF_030695085.1 Falsiroseomonas sp.
CGCAACTCGCCCCTTGGTGCGTGCTGACTACAGCTGCCCCTGGAACAAGTCAAGAACAAATTCCCTGAGTGTTAGGTATTTGTGCCTTGATGCGCCATCGCGCGTCCGTGTTAGCATCCGCGCTGCTGTTGCCCGGGAGACACCCATGATGATGCGTCGCCTGGCCCTCGTGGCCACCCTGCTCACCGCCCTGGCGGCCCCTGCCGCGACGCCGCCGGCGGTGGCGCAGGAACGCGTGGTGAATGTCTTCAACTGGAACGACTATATCGACCCCTACATGGTCCAGCGCTTCACGCGCGAGACCGGCATCCGCGTGCGCTACGACATCTATGACAGCCTGGAGACGCTGGAGGGCCGGATCTCCGCCGGGCGATCCGGCTACGACATCATCGTGCCGACCGGCGAGCCGACCTTCTCCCGCCTCGCACGCGCCGGCGGGTTGCTGCCGCTGGATCGCGCGCAGATCCCGAACCTGGCCAATCTGGACCCGGCCTTGCAGGCGCAGGTCGCGTCATCCGACCCCGGGAACCGCTTCGGCGCGCTGTATCTGTGGGGCAGCATCGGGCTTGGGGTGAATACCGCGCGCATCCAGGCCTTGGCGCCCGATGCGCCGATGGACAGTCTGCGGCTGATGTTCGACCCCGCCCATGCGCGCCGCATCGCGCGCTGCGGCATCAGCATGATGGACAGCGCATCGGATGTGATCCCGACCGTGCTGCGCTATCTCGGCAAGAACCCCGACAGCACCGATGCCGGTGATCTCAGGGAGGTGGAGCGCACGCTGATGGCGGTGCGCCCCTTCATCCGCAGCTTCTCCACCGGCGGCACGATCGAGGCGCTGGCGAGTGGCCAGACCTGCCTCGCCTTCGCCTATTCCGGCGATGCGATCCAGGCCAGCGTGCGGGCGAAGGAGGCCGATCGCGGCGTTGCCGTCAGCTATGTGGCGGCGACGGAGGGCGCGCAGCTTTGGTTCGACCTGCTGGCGATCCCGGCCGATGCACCGAACCCCGAGAACGCGCACGCCTTCATCAACTTCCTGCTGCAGCCGGACGTGATGGCGGCCATCACCAACCATGTGCGCTACCCGAACGGCGTGCCGGCCAGCCAGGCGCTGGTGGCGCCGGATGTGGCGGCCGACCCGGCGGTGTTCCCGCCGGAGGCGATGCGCGCGCGCTTCTTCACCATCGGCCCGGTCGCGCAGGCGGCGGAGCGCACGCGCAACCGCATGTGGGCGCGCTTCAAGGCGGGGCGGTGAGCCTCGCGGAACGGCCTGGCGCGGCAGAGCCCTGGCGCGACCCCGCCGCGGAGCCGTTCCTCCGCATCGAGAAGCTGACCAAGCGCTTCGGCGATTTCGTGGCGCTGGATGAGGTGAGCCTGCCGATCTATCGCGGCGAGCTGTTCGCGCTGCTGGGTGGCTCGGGCTCCGGCAAATCCACCCTGCTGCGCTGCCTGGCGGGGTTCCTGGAGCCCGACGCCGGCCGCATCGTGCTGGATGGGCAGGACATGGCCGGCGTGCCGCCCTATGCGCGGCCGGTGAACATGATGTTCCAGTCCTATGCGCTGTTTCCGCATATGAGCGTGGCGCAGAATATCGGCTTCGGATTGAAGCAGGAGGGTGCGGCCAGATCCGTCATCCGCGACCGCGTCACCGAGATGCTGGCCATGGTGAAGATGGAAGGTTTTGGCGACCGCAAACCCGCGGCGCTTTCGGGTGGCCAGCGCGCGCGCGTGGCTTTGGCGCGCGCGCTGGCAAAACGCCCGAAGCTGTTGCTGCTTGATGAGCCACTCTCCGCGCTCGACAAGAACCTGCGTGAATCCACGCAGTTTGAATTGATAAACATCCAGGAACGCACCGGCACCACCTTCGTCATCGTCACCCATGACCAGGAGGAGGCGATGACCATGGCCACCCGCCTCGCCGTGATGGATCGCGGCACGCTGGCGCAGGTGGGCACACCCTCCGACGTCTATGAATTCCCCAACAGCCGCTTCACCGCGGAATTTTTGGGAACTGCCAATATCCTTGAGGGTGTGGTGGAGGGCGTGGAGGCCGAAGGCGTCCGCATCGGCAGCTCGGAACTGGATTTTGACATTTTGGCGGAGCCAGCCGCCAGCAAGCCGCTCGGTGCCCGCGTCTTCGTGGCGCTGCGTCCCGAGCGCATGCGGATCGAGCGTGTCGCGCCCGGCACGCCGCTCGGCGACAACCGCCTCGTCGGGCGGGTGCGGGACATCGGCTATTACGGCGATTTCTTCCTGTACTACGTGGTGCTCGCGAACGGCAAGGAAGTGCGTGTCAGCCAGCCCAATCTGCGCCGTCGCACCGAACGCCCGGTGGATTGGGAGGATACCGTCGCCGTCACCTGGGACCGCCAGGCCAGCATGGTGCTGCCCGAATGACGCCGCGAACGCGGCGGCGCCTGGTGCTGGCGCTGCCCTGGGCCTGGATGGCGCTGTTCTTCGTGGTGCCCTTCGCCTTCGTGCTGTCCATCGCCTTTGCCGAGCCCAGCGAGGGCCTGCCGCCCTATGCGCCGCTGCTGCGCTGGTCCGGCGAGGCGACCGCCGTGCTGCAACTCAACCTGGCGAACTTTCAACTGTTGCTGGAAGATTCCTACTACCTCGACGCCTATCTCCGCAGCCTGCGCGTCGCCGCCGTTTCCGCCACGCTGTGTCTTTTCATCGGCTACCCCATGGCCCTTGCCATCGCGCGGGCGCCGGAGACATGGAAAAATCTGTTGCTGATGCTGGTGATCCTGCCCTTCTGGACCAGCTTCCTGCTGCGCGTCACGGCCTGGATCGGCATCCTGCAGGACCAGGGCTGGCTGAACGGCGCGCTGCTGACATTGGGGGTGATCGCGGAGCCGATCCCGCTGCTCTACACCGATACGGCGATGTATATCGGCATCACCTATTGCTACCTGCCCTTCATGGTGTTGCCGCTTTACGCCACGCTTTCGAAGCTCGATCCGTCCTTGCTGGAGGCGGCGGAGGATCTGGGTGCCCCGCCCTGGCGGGCCTTCCTGCAAATCACGCTGCCACTGTCGCTGCCCGGTATCGTCGCCGGCTTCCTGCTGGTCTTCATCCCGGCGGTGGGGGAGTTCGTGATTCCCGAATTGCTCGGCGGGCCGGGGGCGCAGTTGATCGGTCGCGTGCTGTGGACCGAGTTCTTCCAGAACCGCGACTGGCCGCTGGCCTCGGCGCTGGCCATTGTGCTGCTGGCGGCGCTGGTGCTGCCCATCGCGCTGTTCCAGTGGCGGGCCGGGCGATGAGGGGCATCGGCCGGCTGGCCATTCCGCTCGGGCTGGGCTTCGCCTTCCTGTACCTGCCGATCCTGCTGATGGTGCTGTTCTCCTTCAACGACAGCCGGATGGTGACGACCTTCACCGGCTTCTCGCTGCGCTGGTATGAGGGCCTGTGGCGGAACGAGGTGCTGATGGGCGCGCTTGGCCTGTCGCTGCGCATCGCCGCCATCTCCGCCACCATGGCCACCATCCTCGGCGTGCTGGCGGGTTTCGCACTGGCCCGCTTCGGGCGGTTTCCGGGGCGCGCCGGGTTCGGCGCCGTGATGGCCGCGCCGCTGGTGATGCCAGAGGTGATCACCGGCCTGTCCCTGCTGCTGCTGTTCGTGGCGATGGAATCCGTCTTCGGCTTCCCCGCCGGCCGCGGCGCCAGCACCGTCGCCATCGCCCATGCCACCTTTGGTGCGGCCTATGTGGCGGTGGTGGTGCAGTCGCGCCTCGCGGATTTCGACCTGAGCCTGGAGGAAGCGGCGATGGACCTCGGCGCCCGGCCCTGGAAGGTGTTTGCCGTCATCACCCTGCCGCTGATCGCGCCGGGGATCGCCGCCGGCTGGCTGCTGGCCTTCACCCTGTCGCTGGACGATCTGGTGATCGCGAGCTTCGTCTCCGGCCCCGGTGCCTCCACCCTGCCCATGGTGATCTTCTCCACGGTCCGGCTCGGCCTGACGCCGGAATTGTATGCGCTGGCGACGGTGCTGGTGGCGGTGGTCGGGGTGGCGCTTGCGCTGGCGCTGCGCCTGGTGCGGCGGCGTTAGCCGGCCCTGGTTTATTCACAAATCCCTGCCAGATTGGACGCATGCGCCCCCTGTTCCTGCTGCTGGTCCTGATTCCGCTGCTCTCCGCCTGCGCCGAGCGCTGGGCCCGCCCCGGTACCTCGGAGGCTGAGGCGGATGCGATGAACGAGGCCTGCGGGGCGGAGGCGCAGATGGCCGTGCCGCCGCAGATGGTCTGGCAGCAGGTGGCCCCCGCGCGCATCGAGCGGGAGCGCAATTGCTGGCGCGATGGCGACCGCGAACGCTGCCGCACCACGGAACGCTTCCGCCCCGCCCGCTACGACATGGTCGATATCGCAACCCGGGCGCGGGAGGCGTATCGCACCACCTGCATGCGGGAGAAGGGCTTCACCTTCCAGGGCTACCGGCCGCTTCGCCTGGAATAGCCGCGCCGAGGCTGTGTATGAATAGCCGCGCCGCGGCTGGGGACGAATAGCCGCGCCGCGGCTGTGGACGCGCCCGGCGTCGAGGGTTAGGAAAAGTGGCGCCGCCCCGCGGGGGTGGGCAGGACGCCGGAAAACCGCACATGAACCTCATTGCCGATCGCCTGAACCGCATCTCGCCGTCGCAGACCATTGCCGTGACCGGCAAGGCCCGCGCGCTGAAGGCGCAGGGGCGGGACATCATTTCCCTCTCGGTCGGCGAGCCGGATTTCGAGACGCCGCGCAACGTCAAGGACGCCGCCATCGCCGCCATCGAGCGGGGCGAGACACGGTATACCGATGTCGCCGGCACCATTGAGCTGCGCCGGGCCATCTGCACGAAGTTCAAGCGCGACAGCGGCATCGACTACACGCCGGAGGAAATCCTGGTCGCCACCGGCGGCAAGCAGGTGATCTTCGATGCGCTGGTCGCCACCATCAATGCGGGTGACGAGGCGATCATCCCCGCCCCGTGCTGGGTCTCCTACCCCGATATCGTGGCGCTGGCCGAGGGTACGCCCGTCATCGTCCCCTGTGGCCCCAACCAGGGCTTCCGCATGACCGGGGAGCAGCTGGAAGCCGCGATCACGCCGAAGACCAAGTGGCTGATCCTGAACAACCCCTGCAACCCGACCGGCGCCGGCTACAACGCCGCCCAGCTCAAGGAGCTGACGGATGTGCTGCTGCGGCATCCGGATGTGTGGATCTTCTCCGACGATATCTATGAGAAGCTGGCCTATGACGGCATGAAGCCGGCGACGGTGGTGGAGGTGGAGCCGCGGTTGAAGGATCGCACCGTCACCATGAATGGCTGCTCCAAGGCCTATGCCATGACCGGCTGGCGCATCGGCTTCGCCGGCGCGCCGATCCAGCTGATCAAGGCGATGGACAAGCTGCAGAGCCAGTCCACCTCCAACACCAGCTCCATCAGCCAGGCCGCGGCGATCGAGGCGCTGACCGGCCCGCAGGACAGTGTGGAGGAAATGCGCCAGGCCTTCGAGCGCCGGCGCAACCTGGTGGTCGGCATGCTGAACAAGGCCGAGGGCATGCGCTGCCCGACGCCGGAAGGCGCCTTCTACGTCTTCCCGGACGTCCGCGGCTGCCTGGGCAAGACCAGCGCCGGCGGGGCGAAGATCGACAGCGACGAGGCCTTCTGCCTGGCGCTGCTGGAAGAAAAGGGCGTGGCCGCGGTGCATGGTGCCGCCTTCATGTTCCCCGGCCATATCCGCATCAGCTACGCGACCGACGATGCGACGCTGACCGACGCCTGCACCCGCATCCAGGATTTCTGCGCCGCGCTGAAGTGACCTTCGCGTTCCGCCCCGCCACCGGGGCGGATTTCGAGGCGCTGCTGGACCTGTCCATCCGCGTCATGCGGCCGCATCTGGAACGCGCCGGCCGCTGGGACCCGGCGCGACGGCGTGCCCGCATGGAGGCCGCCTTCGCCGGTGGCGGCATGCTGGTGATCGAGGATCAGGGCCAGACCCTCGGCTGCATCGGGCTGGAGCCGGGGGCGGAGGCGGTGGATCTGCACAGCCTGTATCTGGAGCCGGCATGGCAGGGCAGGGGCCTCGGCGCGACCGTGGTGGCCCAGGCCCTGGCGCGGCATCCGGGCCGGCGCTGCGCCATCGCGGTGCTGAAGGACAGCCCCGCCCGCCGCTTCTGGGAACGCCAGGGCTTCGTGCTGGTCGGGGAACAGCCATACGACTGGGTCATGGAACGCCCGCCTACGGATTGAGCAGCGGCCCGTCCGGGATTAGGTTGTGCTCCTTCGCCAGGAGTTATTCGAAAAAATGCCCGCGCTTGCCAATCGCCTGAAGGATATCGAGCTGTCCGCCTCCGCGGTCATGACCGCCAAGGGCCGCGAACTCGCCGCCAAGGGAATCAAGGTCATCAGCCTGGCGATCGGCGAGCCGGATTTCGAGACGCCGCGCCATGCCATCGACGCCGCCTATCAGGCCGCGCTGTCCGGCGACACGAAGTATCCGCCGCAGGACGGCACCAAGGCGCTGAAGCAGGCGGTGCAGCGCAAGTTCAAGCGCGACAACAACCTGGACTACGCGCTGGACGAGATCATGATCTCGAATGGCGGCAAGCAGGTCATCATGAACGCCCTGCTCGGCACCTGCGACCCGCAGGATGAGGTGCTGATCCCGGCGCCGTTCTGGATTTCCTACGCCGACATGGTGAAGCTCGCTACCGGCAAGCCTGTGCCCGTCACCTGCCCGCAGAACAACGGCTTCAAGCTGCGGCCGGAGGATCTGGAAGCGGCAATCACGCCGAAGACCAAGTGGCTGATCCTGAATTTCCCCAATAATCCGACCGGCGCCGCCTGCTCGCGCGATGATATGAAGGCGATCGCCGAGGTCCTGCTGCGCCACCCGCATGTCTGGGTGATGACGGACGATATGTATGAGCACATGGTCTATGACGGCTTCGAGTTCTGCACGATCGCGGAAGTCGAGCCGCGGCTGAAGGACCGCGTGCTGACGGTCAACGGTGTCTCCAAGACCTATGCCATGACCGGCTGGCGCGTCGGCTTCTGCGGCGGGCCGAAGAACCTGATCGCGGCGATGGTGAACATGCAGAGCCAGCTCACCTCCGGCATCAGCACGGTCGGCCAGGCCGCCGCCGTCGCGGCGCTGGATGGCCCGCAGGACTACGTGAAGGAACGCGCGGCCATCTACAAGGATCGCCGCGACCTGGTGGTGGAAATGCTGAACCAGGCGCCGGGCATCCAGTGCCACAAGCCCGAAGGCGCCTTCTACGTCTTCCCGAACATCGCCGGCTGCCTCGGCAAGACCAGCAAGGGTGGCCGCAGGATCGAGACGGATACGGACTTCGCCCTCGCCCTGATCGAGGAAGCGCATGTCGCGCTGGTGCAGGGCGCCGCCTATGGCATGAGCCCCTATGTCCGCATCTCCTACGCCACGGATACGGACAGCCTGCGGGAGGCCTGCACGCGTATCCAGGAGTTCTGCAAAGGTCTCGCATGACTTTGCGCCCGGGACGCGACGAGGATGCGGAGGGCTTCATCGCCCTCGTCGGCGATTGCTGGGCCGAATACCCCAACTGCGTGCTCGACGTGGATGGGGAAGTGCCGGAGCTGCGCGCGCTCGCGACCTATTTCGCGGAAGCCGGCGGCGCGCTGTGGGCGGCGGAACAGGATGGCCGGATCATCGGCATGGCGGCCACCCGGCCGCTCGGCGACGACGAGGCCTGGGAGATCTGCCGCGTCTATGTGGACAAGGCCGCGCGCGGCACCGGCCTCGCGCAGCGCCTGCTGAAGGCGGCGGAGGCACATGCGCGCGATGCCGGGGCGGAACGCCTGGTGCTGTGGACCGATACGCGGTTCGAGGCGGCACATCGCTTCTATGAGAAGACCGGCTATGTGCGGCAGGGCTCCATCCGCATCCTGGACGATGTCTCGAACAGCCTCGAATTCCGCTACACCAAGCCGCTGCGGGGCCTGGTGGTGGAGGCGCTGGATGCCGGTGCGGCGGCGAGCGCCGAGACGCAGCTCGCCCGCATCCTGGTGAATTGCGTCGAGGCCGGCGCCAGCGTGTCCTTCTTCCCGCCGCTCGCGCCCACCACGGCGCGCGATTTCTTCCGGCGCGTCTCGTCCGATGTGGCGCTGGGCAGGCGCGTGCTGCTGGTGGCCTGGGTGGATGGGGTGCTGGTGGGCACGGTGCAGCTCATGCTCGACATGCCGCAGAACCAGCCGCACCGGGCGGAGATCGCCAAGCTGCTGGTGGACCCCGCCGCGCGCCGCCGTGGCGTGGCGCGCGCGCTGATGCGCCGCGCCGAACAGACCGCGCGCGGCATCGGCCGCCGCCTGCTGGTGCTGGACACGGCGAAGGGCGAGGCGGCGGAGGCGCTGTACCGGGAGCTTGGCTGGGTCGAGCTGGGCGTGCTGCCCGGCTACGCGCTGTGGCCGGACCGCAGCCCCTGCGATACGGTCTTCTTCTGGAAGAATGTGTGATGGTGACGGTGGAATGGGTGCGCCTGATGGCCGCCTACAACGCCGAGATGAATCATCGTGTCTATGCGGCTGCGTCTGGCTTGACGGAGGAGCAGCGGCGGGAGGACCGGGGCGCCTTCTTCGGCTCGATCCATGGCACGCTGAGCCATCTGATGTGGGGCGACGCCATCTGGATGTCCCGCTTCGCCGGCTGGCCCGCGCCCGGCGGCGGCATCAAGGACAGCCCGACGCTGCACCCTGAATGGCCTGCGATGCAGGCGGCGCGGCAGGATATGGATGCCCGGATCGAGGCCTGGGCGGCGGCGCTACAGCCGGCCTGGCTACAGGGTTCGCTCGGCTGGTTCAGTGGTGCCATGGGTCGCGAGATCAGCCGCCCGCGCTGGGTTCTGGTCACGCATTTCTTCAATCACCAGACGCATCACCGCGGCCAGGTGCATGCGCTGCTTTCAGGATTCGGCGCCGCCACCGGCGACACCGATCTGCCCTTCATCCTGCCCGAGACCCGCTTCGGCTGAACGTCAGCGCGCCAGAAACCCCTCCAGCGCCGCCAGCACGTCCACCGGCGCTTCCTCCGCCAGATAGTGCCCGGAATTCACGCTGTGGCCGCTGACCGGGCCGCGCGCATAGTCCTGCCAGACGGAAAGCGCATCGTACCAGACCTCGATCTTGCCCTTGGCGCCCCACAGCGCCAGCAGCGGACATTCCACCTTCTGCCCGGCCGCGCGGCTGGCGCGGTCGTGCTCCAGGTCGATGGTGATCGCCGCCCGATAATCCTCGCAGATACCCATCACGGTGCCGGGCTGGTGCAGCGCCGCGATGTAGTCCGCGCGCGCCTCGGGCGCGAACACATCCTGCTGCCCGCGCGAGGTGTGGCTGGCGAACCAATCCTCCACGTCGCGCAGAATCATGCGCTCCGGCTTCGGATGCGGCTGGGCCAGGAAGAACCAGTGATGGTAGCCCAGGGCGAAATCCATATCCGCCGTTTCGAAGTGATGCAGCGTGGGGACGATGTCCATCACGCAAAGCCGCTGCACCGCCTGCGGCGCATCCAGCGCCAGCCGATGCGCCACGCGCGCGCCCCGGTCATGCGCCACCACCTGGAATTCCGGAAAGCCGAGGCCGCGCATCAGCGCCAGCATATCGGCGGCCATCGCCCGTTTCGCATAGGCGGCATGGTCCGCGGAGGGTGATGGCTTGTCCGAAAATCCGTAGCCGCGCAGGTCGGGGCAGATCACGGTGAAGCGCTTGGCCAATTCCGGCGCCACGCGGTTCCACATCATGTGGGTCTGCGGATTGCCGTGCAGCAGCAGCAGGGGCGGACCCTCGCCGCCGCGCCGCAGCCGCAGCGTCACGCCATCGCCGGCGCGGCGTTCCTCGGTGAAGCCCTCGAACATGCCTGATCCTCCCACTGCTTGACCCCCGGAGCTGACGCCGCCAGCCTTGCCGGGACAAGAGGGGGAAATGGCATGGAAGCCAGGATCGGCCGCATCGGCTTCATCGGCATCGGCAGCATGGGCTGGCCCATGGCGCGTCGTCTCATCGAGGCCGGCTTTTCCGTCATCGTGCAGGATGCGGTGCCTGGCCGCGCCACGGATTTCGCCAGCCGGCACGGCGGCACGGCGGCGGACAGCGCGGCGCAGGCGGCGGACGGCGCCGACGCCATCATCACCATGCTGCCCACCAGCCGCGACGTTGCCGCCGTGCTCGCCGCGATCCGCCCTTCCCTGAAGCGTGGCGCGGTTGTGGTCGAGATGTCCTCCGGCGAACCCTCCGCCACCCGCGCCTTGGCCGCCGACCTTGCCGCGCTCGGCGTGGCGATGGTGGATGCCCCCGTCTCCGGCGGTGTGGCGCGTGCCGAGACCGGGGAGCTCGCCATCATGACCGGCGGCGAGGCCGCGTCGCTGGACCGCGTGGACCCGTTGCTGCGCGCCATGGGCACCACCATCACCCGCTGCGGTGATATCGGCGCCGGCCAGGCGATGAAGGCGCTGAACAATCTGGTCAGCGCCGCCGGGTTTCTCGTCAGCGTGGAGGCGCTGCTGATCGGCAGCCGCTTCGGCCTCGACCCCACCGTGATGGTCGATGTGCTGAATGCATCGACTGGCATGAACAACAGCACGCAGCGCAAGCTGAAGCAGTTCGTGCTGTCGCGGAAATTCAACTCCGGCTTTGGGCTGGATTTGATGGTGAAGGACCTTTCCATCGCCCTCCAGGTCGGCCGCGAAACCGCGACGCCGGCTCCGCTCGCCGCCCAGACACGGGAGCTGTGGGCCGCCGCCGCCGCGCTGCTCGGACCGGGCCAGGACCACACGGCGGCGGCGAAGTTCAGTGAGGCGCTGGCCGCTGGCGAACTCTCCGACCGGAAAGGCTGACCCCATGTGGCAGGTCTTCGCCCTGCGCTACGCGCAGCACGACCGCAACGCCCAGGCCAATTTCATCATGCCCGTCGAGGATGCGCATGACGCCATGCCGATGGACTATTTCGTCTGGCTGCTGCGCGGGCCGGAGGGGCGCGAAATCCTGGTCGATACCGGCTTCGACACCGCCACCGCCGCCCGCCGCGGCCGGTCCATCCTGCGCCCGGCGGAGGACGGCCTGCGCGCCCTCGGCACCTCGGCCGAGGCGATCCGGGACGTGGTGGTGACGCATCTGCACTACGACCATGCCGGCAATCTCGGCCTGTTCCCCAATGCCACCTTCCACATCCAGGACCGTGAGGTGGCCTTCGCCACCGGTCGCCACATGTGCAGCCACTGCCTGCGCCACCCCTTCGAGGTGGAGGACGTGGTCCGCCTGGTCCGCGCCGTCTATGCCGACCGCGTGCGCTTCCATGATGGGGAAGGGGAGGTCGCACCCGGCGTCACGCTGCACGGCATCGGTGGCCATTCGGACGGGCTGCAGATGGTCCGCGTGGCAACCGAACGCGGCCCGCTGGTGATCGCCGGCGATGCCAGCCACTACTACGCCAATATGGCGCGGGAGAATCCGTTCCCCATCGTCTACGACCTTGGCGCCATGGTGCAGGGCTGGCGGAAGGCCCGGGCGCTGGCGGGCGGTGACGAAAGCCTGGTGATCCCGGGCCATGACCCGCTGGTCTGCCGGCGCTTCCCTGTCTCCGATCTGGATGCCGAGGCCTGGCGCCTCGACCTGCCGCCCTATTCGTAAAGCACCGACCAGGCCGCCAGCCCCAGCCCGACCACGGCGAACAGCAGGGAGACCAGCGGCCAGGCCGGTTTCGGCCCGCGATGGCCGAACCACCAGTTCAGCGCGAAGGACCCGAGCAGCGCCGCCGTCGCATCCGCCCAATGGCGCGTCATGTAGCCGCGCAGGATCAGGATCACCCAGACGACCATCGCCGCGAAGGAGGCGAATCGCCAAAGCTTCTCCGCCGACGGGTTTTCCAGCCGCAGGCCCAGCTTGTTCGACACGGTGTGGATATAGGCCGCGACCGAGAGCAGCAGCGCGGCGACCATGAATGCGGACATGACGCCGAATTACGTTGCGTTCGGGCAGGGCGCAAGCGGTCAGCCCAGCCCCGCCATCTCCCGCCACTCGGCCTCCGTCAGCACGCGCAGGCCGAGTTCTGCCGCCTTCTTCGCCTTGCTGCCGGCATCCGCGCCGACGACCACGAAATCGGTCTTCTTGGACACGCTTTTCGTCACCTTGGCGCCGAGGCGTTCCGCCTGCGCCTCCGCCTCGTCACGGGACAGGGTCTCGAGCGAGCCGGTGAAGACGATGACCTTGCCGGCGAAGGGGCTGTCTGCCGCGGCGGTCACCACCGCATCCTCCGGCGTCACTTCCTGCGCCAGATCGTCCAGCGCCGCGCGGTTGCGTTCCTCCACGAAGAATTCCGCCAGCTCGGTCGCGATGGCGGGGCCGATGCCCTGGATGGAGCCCAGCTCCTCCCGCGCCTCGGAGCCGACAACCGTCGCCGCGATCATCTTCCTGCGCCATTCGGCAAATGAATGAAAATGGCGGGCCAGCAGCTTGGCATTGGCCTCCCCGATGCGGCGGATGCCGAGTGCGAAGATGAAGCGTTCCAGCGGCACGCGGCGCCGCGCCTCGATGGCGGCCAGCAGGTTGGTCAGGCGCTTCGCATCCTTGCCCGACCGCGCGCCCCAGCCCTCCCAGCCGCGGATCGTCTCGGCGTGGTTGTGCAGCCGGAAGATGTCGGCGGGCGTCTTCACCAGGTCGGCGGCGTGCAGCGCCTGGATGTTCTCCTCGCCCAGCCCCTCGATATCCATGGCGTTGCGGCGGGCGAAGTGGATCAGGCGTTCCACCGTCTGCGCCGGGCAGATCAGCCCGCCGGTGCAGCGCTTCACCACCTCTCCATTCGGGCGGATGGCGTGGCTGCCGCAGGCCGGGCACCGATCCGGGAAGGTGAAGGGCTGCGAATCGGCCGGGCGCTTCTCCAGCACCACGGAGACGATCTGCGGAATCACATCGCCAGCGCGTTGCAGCACGACGGTATCGCCGATCCGCACATCCTTGCGGGCGATCTCATCCTCATTGTGCAGGCTGGCATGGGTGACCATGACGCCGCCGACACCGACCGGCTGCATCACCGCGCGCGGCGTCAGCGCGCCGGTGCGGCCAACCTGGATCTCGATATCCAGAAGCACCGTCTCCGCCTGCTCCGCCGGGAATTTCCAGGCGATCGCCCAGCGTGGCGCGCGGCCGACGAAGCCGAGGCGGCGCTGCCAGTCCAGCCGGTCCAGCTTGTAGACGACGCCATCAATGTCGTAGCGCAGCGCCGCGCGGCCTTCCGCCATGCGCTTCTGGAAATCCAGCACGGCGGCTTCATCCGCCAGCGTCTCGGAGGCTGGGTTCACCTGGAAACCCCAGGCGCGCAGCTGGTCCAGCCAGCCGGCATGCGTCTCCGCCGGCGCCGCGCTGGCCTCCCCCATCGCATAGGCGAACAGCTTCAGCGGCCGCTGCGCGGTGATGGCGGGGTCGAGCTGGCGCAGCGAACCGGCGGCCGCATTGCGCGGGTTCACCGGCACGACGATGGCCGGGCCCAGCTTCTCCCCGCGCCCGCGCCGTTCCTCCCGCTCCGCCGCCGCCTGTGCCTGCTGGGCGCGATAGGCGAGGAAGTCGGCCTTCTCCATGAAGACCTCGCCGCGAATTTCGATGCGCGCCGGCGCCTCGCCCACCAGCCGGCGCGGTAGCTCGCTCTCGGGCAGGGTCAGCAGGTTGCGGGTGACATCCTCGCCTTCCATGCCGTCGCCGCGGGTTGCGCCGCGGGTGAAGGCGCCGTTCTCATACAGCAGGTTGATCGACAGGCCATCGATCTTCGGCTCCCCCACGAAGGCCAGCGGTTCCTCGGCGCCCAGCCGCAGGAAGCGGCGGACGGAGGCGGTGAACTCCTGAAAATCCGCATCGCCAAAGGCGTTGTCGAGCGACAGCATCGGCACGCCGTGCCGCAGCTTCGCGAAGCCCTCGGCCGTCTCGGCGCCCACCTTGCGGCTCGGGCTGTCGTCGCGGATCAGGTCGGGGAAGCGCGCCTCGATGCCGCGATTGCGGCGTACCAGCGCGTCGTACTCGGCATCGGTGATCTCCGGCGCGTCCTGCCGGTGATAGGCCGCGTCGTGATGCGCGATCTCGGCGGCCAGTGCGGCGAGTTCCTCCGCGGCCTCCTCCTCGGTCAGGGCGTCCACGGCGCGGGCGCGCAGGCTGGGCGCGCTCACAGCAGCCCGCCGGCCAGCAGGCTGTCCGCTGCCATCCGTGCCGCCTCCGTCACATGCTCACCGGCCAGCATCCGGGCAATTTCCTCCCGTCGCTGCGGCGCGTCCAGCGGGGTCACGCGGGTCTCGGCGCGTCCGGCCTTCACCGATTTCGCCACCGAGAGATGCCGGCTGCCGCGCGCCGCCACCTGGGGCGAATGCGTCACCACCAGCACCTGCAGGCGTTCCGCCACGCGCAGCAGGCGCTCGCCCACCGCCGCGGCCGTGGCACCGCCGACGCCGCTATCCACCTCGTCAAACACCAGGGTCGGCACCGGCGATCCGCGCGCCAGCACCACCTTCAGCGCCAGCATCAAGCGAGACAACTCGCCACCCGAGGCCACCTTGTCCAGCGCACCGGGTGCCTGGCCGGGGTTGGTGGAGACCAGGAAGGTCACCCGGTCCACGCCATCCGGCCCCCAGGCCGCTTCCGGCTTCGCGGCCACATCCACCACCAGCCGGGCGCGGTCCAGTTTCAGCGGCGGCAATTCGCGGCCGAGCGCCTTTTCCAGCTTCGCCGCGGCCTCCCGCCGCGCCTCCGTCAGCCGGCCGCTGGCGGCGAGATAGGCGGTGCGGGCTGCGGCCAGCCGCGCCTCGGATTCGGCCACCTGGCCGGTTCCGGCATCCAGCGCCGCTAGCCGGTCCCGCAGGGAGGCGAGCAGCGACGGCAATTCGACCACCGGCACCAGATGCTTGCGGGCGGCGGCGCGCAGCGCGAACAGCCTTTCTTCCACATGCTCCAGCCGGCGCGGGTCGGGGGCGGCGTCCTGCACCAGGCGTTCCAGCGCGGTCTCGGCCTCGGCCAGCGCATCCAGCGCCCGGCCGATCGCGTCCAGCGCCGGCTCCGCATCCGTGTTCGGCGCCGGCAGGCGTTCCAGCGCGCGGGCGGCACCGCGCAGGGCATTGGCGGGGTTGGCGCTGCGGCGGTCGCGCGGCTGCAGGCTGGACAGTGCCTCCGCGATCGCCTCGCCGCGCCGCTCGCCCTGTTGCAGGCGCTGGCGCTCGGCGGCGAGGTCATCCTCCTCGCCCTCGGAAGGCGCCAGGCTTTCCAATTCGGCGACGGCATGGCGCAGAAAATCCTCGTCGCGCTGCGCGGCGGCAATGCGCTCCCGCGCCTCCGCCAGCGCGCGTTCCGCCTCCCGCCACGCCTTGTGGGCGGTGCCGCTGGCGGCGCGCAGTGTCTCCAGCCCGCCCGAGGCATCGAGCAGCCCGGCATGGTTGGTCGAATCGGTCAGCCCGACCTGGTCATGCTGGCCCTGCACCTCGACCAGCAGCGCGCCCAGGCGGCGCAGCAGCGCCAGCCCCACCGGCTGGTCATTGACGAAGGCGCGGGAACGGCCATCGGCGGTGACGATGCGCCGCAGCACGATCTCGTCCTCCGCCTCGATTCCCTGTTCCACCAGCAGGCTGCGCGCCGGGTGGACATCTGCCGGCGCAAAAGCTGCAGCGACGCTGGCCTGGGACTGGCCCGCGCGCACCAGCCCGCTCTCGGCCCGTGCGCCGAGCGCCAGGCCAAGACTGTCCAGCAGGATGGACTTGCCCGCCCCCGTCTCGCCGGTCAGCACCGTCAGACCCGGACCGAAGCCCAGGTCCAGGCGCTCGATCAGCACCACGTCGCGAATGGCGAGTGAGGTCAGCATCGCGCCGGTGGCGCGCGCGTCGTCAGAAGATGGACCCGACCACGCGGCGGACGAAGCCGGGCCGGTTCGCTTCGGTGCCCTCCGCGCCGTTCACCAGCAGCGCGTAGCTGTCCTGGTACCAGGGGCTGCCCGGATAGTTGTGGCCGAGCACGGCGGCGGTGCGCCGCGCCTCATCCACCAGCCCCATCGTCAGATACAGCTCGGTCAGGCGGTGCAGGGCCTCCGGCACGTGGTTGGTGGTCTGGAATTCATCGACCACGCGGCGGAAGCGGCCGATGGCGGCGGTGTGCAGGCGGCGCGTCTGGTAGAAGCGGCCGATCGTCATCTCCCGCCCCGCCAGATGGTCCCGCGCCAGGTCCATCTTCAGCCGCGCATCCCGCGCATAGGGCGTGTTGGGAAAGCGGTTGGAGACATCCTGCAGCGCCGCCATGGCCAGTTCCGTGGTCCGCTGGTCGCGCTGGATGTCGTTGATCTGCTCGTAATAGCTCAGCGCCCGCAGATAATAGGCGTAGGCGATGTCACGATGCGCTGGATGCAGCTGGATGAATCGGTCCAGCGCGCCGAGGGCTTCGGTGTAGCGATTCCGCATGTACTCGCCATAGGCGGACATCAGCTTCGCGTTGGTGGCGAAGGTGGAATAGGGGTGCTCGCGCTCCACCATGTCGAACAGCTCGACCGCGCGCTGGTAGCGCTCCGCCGTCAGGGCTTCCATGCCCTGGGCATAGAGCCCCTCGGCAGAGGTGTCCTGCCCGCTGGCGCCGGGTGTGCCGGCGCGTGATGCGCCGAGCGTGTTCATGCGCCCGTCCCAGGCCGTACAGGCGGCGATGGGCAGGATGAGGATCAGGGGCAGAAAGCGTCGAAGCATCGCGCACCGGTCAGGCATGGGGCTTCCCTATACCATGCCGCGGCATGGTCACGGCAAGGCGCGGGTCGCCGCCGTGTGTCTCGCGCTGATCTATTGCAAAGCGGGCGGCCTGTCACTTCACCCGGCCTTGCGCCAGGCCGGCCAAGCGAATTCAGGCCATGGCCGGCGCGGCGGCGGCCGGCAGCCGGGTTGCGACTCCGTCCATCGGTACCTCGCCATCCACCATCCGCCAGGCGCCATGATCCGCGAACAGCGCCCGCAGCAGCTTGTTGTTCAATGCGTGGCCCGAGCGATGGCCGATGAAGCGCGCGGACAAGGCGGCCCCTGCCAGGGCCAGGTCGCCCACCACATCCAGCAGCTTGTGGCGCACGAATTCATCCGGCCGGCGCAGCCCGCCGGGGTTCAGCACCAGCGGGCCATCCACCACGATGGCATTGTCCAGGCTGCCGCCCTGGGCCAGGCCGGCGGCGCGCAGCCGGGCGATATCCTCGGCCAGGGTGAAGGTGCGGGCATCCGCCACGCCGGCGCGGAAGGCGGCCGGGGAAAGCCGCAGGCTGACCTGCTGGCTGCCGATGGCGGTGGCGGGGAATTCGATCTGCATCGTTGCCTCGAAGCCCGGGACCTGGGCCGGCAGCAATTCGGCGAAGGCCTCGCCCTCATCGACGCGGACGCGGCGCAGAACCTCGATCACCGGGGCGGGAGCCTCCAGGCTGACGGTGCCGGCGCAATCGATCAGGAACAGGAACGGCGCGGCGGAGCCATCCATGATCGGCACTTCGGGGCCGTCCAGATCCAGCACGGCGTCGGTGATGCCGCTTCCGGCCAGCGCCGCCATCACATGCTCGACCGTGCCGATGCGGGCCTGCGGCGCGCCTTCGGCCACCAGGGCTGTGCACAGACGGGTATCGACCACGCGATCGAAGCGGGCCGGAATGTCGATGCCGAGATCGGTGCGGCGGAACACGATGCCGGTGCCGGCAACCGCGGGGCGAAGCGTGAGCGCCACGCGGCGCCCGCTATGCAGACCGACGCCGACGCAGCCGATCGCCGTCTTCAGCGTCTTGCGCCGTCTCCGATCGATCGGGAGGAAACCGTCCATGTGCGCCTTGCGTCCCTGACCCGCCCTGTGCCGCGACCGCACCAAGCGGCCTATCACCCGGACGTGACCCTGGTCGGTAACCCGGTTTCCCCGGTCGCTCCGCTCAGGATGGGCCGCCAAACGCGGCGACCCAGGGGCTTAGTGCCATCTTCCCCGGCGCCGCGCCATTCAAGCCTTGTTTCTCCATATTACGTCGCAACACATTGAAATACCTGAAATATTGCAACGCAGTATGGCCCTATTTTTGCCCCAATTTGCCCTGGTCGCCTTAGTTGCTCTGGCGACGCAGGAAGGTCGGGATGTCGAGGCCCATTTCGTCCTGCTGTGCCGGCGCCGCCACCGGGCGCGCTGCCGCCGGTTCCATGCGCGGCTGCTGCTGGGGCTGCACTGGTGCCTCCGGCACGTCGCGGCGCATCAGGCCGGTGGCGCGGCGGAACAGACTGTTCAGCCCGCCCGTCGGCTGCGGCTGCGGCATCGGCGCCACCGGACGGGTGCCCGCCGGTGCCCGCAGCCCGGGTTCAGACTGCGGTGCCACGTTCACCGGGGCTTCCATCACCTGGGCGGCTTCGGCCATCGGGGCGGCAGGCTGCGGCGCCTGGTGCGGCTGCGGTGCCGCGTAGGTCTGCGCCGGGCGCATCGCCGCGCCCGGATGCTGGGGCTGCTGCGGCTGGGCCGCGACGCGCGGCGTGAAGCCGGCCGGCGCCCGCAGGCCGGGCTGCTGCGGCTGCCCCTGCATTTGACCCTGGGGCACCTGCTGGCTGCCCACCGCCTGCAGCATCCCGCCGCCACCGACCGCAACCAACTTCGGCCGCTCGGCCTCACGGGCCTCACGCGCATCGATGCCGGTGGCGACGACGGAGACGCGGATGCGGCCATTCATCGATTCATCGACGGAGGAGCCGAAGATCACATTGGCTTCCTCGTCCACTTCCTTGCGGATGCGGTTGGCCGCCTCGTCCACCTCGAACAGCGTCATGTCGAGGCCGCCGGTGATGTTGATGAGCACGCCACGCGCGCCGTGCATGGAGGTATCCTCCAGCAGCGGGTTGCTGATCGCCTCCTCACTGGCCTTCACGGCGCGGCCTTCGCCCTCGGCCTCGCCGGTGCCCATCATCGCCTTGCCCATCTCGGCCATCACGGTGCGGATATCGGCGAAGTCGAGGTTCACCAGGCCGGGATTCACCATCAGGTCCGTCACGCCCCGCACGCCCATGTACAGGACGTTGTCGGCCATGCGGAACGCCTCGGCGAAGGTCGTGCGCTCATTCGCCAGTCGGAACAGGTTCTGGTTCGGGATGACGATCAGCGTGTCGACGAACTGCTGCAATTCCTCGATGCCCGCATCGGCCGCCTTGCGGCGCTTCGGCCCCTCGAAGTCGAAGGGCTTGGTCACCACGCCGACGGTCAGGATGCCACGCTCGCGCGCCATGCGCGCGATGACCGGCGCCGCGCCGGTGCCGGTGCCGCCGCCCATGCCGGCGGTGACGAACACCATGTGGCTGCCTTCCAGGTGGCGTGCCAGCTCGGTCTCCGCTTCCTCCGCCGCGCCACGGCCGATCTCGGGCTTGGCACCGGCGCCGAGGCCCTGCGTCAGGTAGGAGCCGAGCTGCACGCGGCGATCCGCCTTGCTGTGCTGCAGGGACTGCGCATCCGTGTTGGCGACCAGGAACTCGACGCCTTCCAACCCCATGGTGACCATGTTGTTCACGGCGTTGGTGCCGCCGCCACCGACCCCCACCACGGTGATGCGCGGGCTGAAATCGGTGTGCTGCTGGTTCGGGATCGTCAGGTTGAGGGTCATGAACGGGGCCTTTCCTGGAAAGCTCAGCCTTGCGTCAGGCCGTAGAGGAGGGGTGAGGGAGGAAGCGGGGCGCATCAGACGCGCACCCGTAGCCATTCGATGAAGCGGCGCAGCATGCCGCCATTGCGGTCCGCGCCGGGGGCGATGTCGATCAGTGGCCGGCCTTCACCTGCGCCCCAGGCGAGCAGCCCGATCGCGGCGGCAAAGGGTGGGCCGCCGGCGGTCTCCGGCAGGCCGCGCACGCTGCGCGGCCGGCCGATACGCACCTGGCGGTCCAGCACGCGGGCTGCCAGTTCGCGCGCGCCGATCAGCTGGCTGGCGCCGCCGGTCAGCACCACGCGGGTGCCGGCCTCCTTGGCGACGCCAGCGGCTTCCAGCCGCTCGCGCACGAATTCGAAGGTCTCCTCCAGCCGGGGCCGGATGATGTTGACGATCATCGCGCGCGGCACGCGGGCGATGTGGTCTTCATCCTCACCGACCAGCGGCACGGGCAGCATTTCGCGCTCATCATCCGCCGCGCCCATCGCACCGCCATGCAGAGTCTTCAGGCGCTCCGCATGGTTGATCGGCGTGGACAGCACGCGCGCCAGGTCGTTCGTCACCTGCCAGCCGCCGACCGGGATCTGCGCGGTATGGATCAGCTGCCCCTCGCTGAACACGGCGAGCGAGGTGGTGCCGCCGCCCATGTCGATGACGGTGCAGCCGATGCGCTTCTCATCCTCGACCAGCGTGGCGAGACCGGCGGCCAGCGGCGAGGAGACCAGCTCCTCCACCTCCAGGTCGCAACGCGCCAGGCAGGCGCCGAGGTTGCGCAAGGCGGCCTGCGACGCATCCACCAGATGCACCCGGGCGCCCAGCGTGTCGCAGACCATGCCGCGCGGATCCTCGACGCCGGGCGTCGCATCCACGGTGAAGGAAACCGGGGAGCCGTGCACCGTCTCCCGCCCATCTTCCGTGCCGCGGCGGCGGCCTTCCGTCAGGATGGCGCGTAGATCCTGTTCCGTCACCGCGCGGCCGCCGATCGGCCACTGCACATGCAGCAGCCGCGAATCCGGCTGGCCGCAGGACAGGTTGACGATGGCGCCGGAGAGCTGCGTATCCGCCATCTCCTCCGCCTGGCCGACGGCGGCACGCACCGCGCGCTCCGCTTCCTCCAGGTCGATGATCGAGCCGCCCTTCACGCCACGGCCGCGCTGCCAGCCGAAGCCGAGCACGCGCGGTTCGCCATCGCCCTCGATGCGCGCGATCAGGCAGACCACCTTGGTGGTGCCGATATCGAGCACGCCGAACACGCCGCTGCGCGCGCCGCGGCGGCGGCGTTCGCCGGGCGGCTCCACACCGGCGGGAAGGCGCGACAAGGCGTTCATCCGCGCGTGCTCCGGTTGGCGTTGCGACGCACGGGCGCGGCGGGCTGTTCCGCCACCGGCTGCTGCCGCACCACGAGGCGATCCGGCAGGCGCATATCAACCGCCACCAGCGGCCGGTCGAGCAGCGCATTGCGCGATTGCAGTTCCGAAAGCCGGTTCAGCGCCGGCGCTTCATGCCCCTCCGGCAGCAGCACATCCGTGCCGCTGTGCAGGCGCAGATTCCACCGCCGTTCGCCGACGCGCACCAGCGCCTGGGTGCGCGCCAGGATGTTGCGATGCGCCAGCAGCAAATCATACAGCGCCGCCGCGTGTTTCTCCGCCCCCGCGCCCACCACCAGCGGCAGCGGGCCGAAGGCGTCCAGCGTTTCCGTCTCCACCACCAGGCCGGCGCGGTCGATCACCGCGAAACGGCCCTGGTGCTGCCAGATGGCGAAGGGCTCGCGTTCCGTCAGCCGCACCAGGATGGTGCCCGGCAGGCGGCGTTCCACATGGGCCGACTTGACCCAGGCAATCGTCTCCAGCCGCTCCCGCGCCTCATTCGGCGAGAAGCCGAGCATGGGATCACCGAGTTCGGCACCGATGGCGCCGCGGATCAGGTCGGGCGGCGTATTCTCCCGCCCTTCCACCACCACTTCCGCCACCTGCAGCCCGGCGGCGAGGCCGAGTTCCGCGGCATTGTCCATCACCGCCCGCACGCGCCCGGCCGGGTCCACCGCATAGACCGCGTAGCCGCTGGCGCCGAGCAGGCCAAAGCCAATCAGCCACAGCGCCGCCGGCCGCAGCAGCCCGCGCCGCCGCTTCAGCCACAGCCGCAACCGGCTTGGCCGGTCCGGGTCCTTGCGAGGCGCGGCGCGCACCGGCGCCCGCCGCGCGGCCATCGGTTCACGGGCCATGACGTGCCTCCCGTACCATCCAGGCACACAGCTCCGGGAAGCCGATGCCGACATGCGCGGCCTGTTCCGGCACCAGGGAGGTGCGCGTCATGCCCGGCTGGGTGTTCACCTCCAGCAGCACCAGCCGCCCGGGTTCGCCGGCGCTGTCATCGTAGCGGAGGTCGGCGCGGGAGACGCCGCGGCAGCCGAGCGCCTGATGCGCGCGCAGCGCGATATCCATGGCCAGCGCGCGGGTTTCGGGATGCACCGGGGCGGGCAGGGTGTGGCGGCTGCCGCCATCGGCGTATTTCGCCTCGTAGTCGTAGAAGACGTGGCCGGTGTCGATCTCCGTCACCTCCAGCGCCCGGTCGCCCATCACGGCAACGGTCAGCTCGCGCCCGGGGATGAAGGCTTCGGCCATGATGCGGCGGTCGAACTTCCAGGCGCGTGCCACTTCCGCGCGGCGGTTATTGCCCTCGCGGAAAATCTCGACGCCGACGGAGGAGCCTTCATTCACCGGCTTCACCACATAGGGCAGCGGCAGCGGGTCCGCCGCCTCCAGCTCCTCCGGCGTCACCAGCCGGCTTTCCGCCACCGGCAACCCGGCCGCGAGAAACACCGCCTTGGCGGCCGATTTGTCCATGGCGACGGCGGAGGCGCGGACGCCCGAATGGGTGTAGGGCAGGCCCATCCAGTCCAGCACGCCCTGGATGCAGCCATCCTCGCCGTAGCGGCCATGCAGCGCGTTGAACACCACATCGGGCCTGGCCGATTGCAGCGCGCCGATGACCGAGCCGAGGTCACCGCCGACCTCGATCGGCGTCACCTCGAAGCCAGCGGCCCGCAGCGCCGCCACCACCTGCTGGCCGGTGGCGAGGCTGACCTCGCGTTCCGCGGAGACGCCGCCGAACAGCACGGATACGCGCGTCATGCCGCCACCTCGCCGATGCGCTTGATTTCCCATTCCAGGCTGATGCCGGATTGTGCCAGCACCCGTACCCGGACCTCCTCGCCCAGCCCTTCCAGATCGGCCGCCGTGGCGCCGCCCGTGTTGAGCAGGAAGTTCGCGTGCAACTCCGAGACCTGCGCGCCGCCGCGCGCCAGCCCGCGGCAGCCGGCGGCATCGACCAGCGCCCAGGCTTTCTGGCCCGGCGGGTTCTTGAAGGTGGAACCGCCGGTGCGGGCGCGCACGGGCTGCGAGGCCTCCCGCGCCGTGCGGATCTTCGCCATCTCCGAAGCGATGGACGCAGGATCGCCGGGCTGCGCACGGAACCGCGCGCGCACCATCACGCCGCGCGCCGGCAGCGTCGCGCGGCGATAGGCGAAGTGCAGATCCGCCGCCGTCATGCGCAGCAGACCCGAAGGCGTCGCCACCTCCGCCCACTCCAGCGCATCCACCACTTCGCGCCCATAGGCACCGGCATTCATCGCAACCGCACCGCCGATGCTGCCCGGAATGCCCGAGAGGAATTCGAGGCCCGAAAGGCCCGCCGCCGCGGCATGCTCCGCCACCACCGCATCCAGCGCCGCGGCACCGGCGATGATGCCATCGGCCTGCACCGCCACATCGCCAAAGCCGCGCCCGGCGAGGCGCAGCACCACGCCGCGAACGCCGCCATCGCGGATGATGAGGTTGGACGCCGCACCCAAAACCGTCAGCGGGACCGCATCCGGCAGGTCGCGCAGCAGCAGCAGCAGGTCATCCACATCCGCCGGCCGCACCAGCCACTCCGCCGGCCCGCCGACGCGGAACCAGGTGAAGGGCGCCAGCTCGGCCGCCGGCGTTACGCGCCCACGCAGCGGCGGCAGGGTGGCGTGCGGGGCCATGTCGCGCGGCGCCGTCACTTCTGGCCCCCGGCCAGCCGTGGCCGGGTGCGGGACTGCAGGGCCAGAAGCTGTTCCGGCAACGCATGCGCCCAGGTGGTGATGGTGCCGGCGCCCAGGCACACGACGTAGTCGCCCGATTTGGCGATGGCGTTGACCATTTCGGCCAGGCTGTCCGGCCCGGGCAGCGGCACCACGCTGCGATGGCCGCGCGCGCGCAGCCCTTCGACCAGTGCATCCCGGTCATACCCCGGCATCGGCTGCTCACCCGCCGCATAGACGTCGGCGACAATCACCGTCCCGGCGTCGTTCATGCACGTACAAAAGTCCTCGAACAGCGAGGCGAGGCGCGAATAGCGATGCGGCTGCACCACCGCCACCACATCCCGCGCCCCGGCCTGCCGCGCCGCCTTCAGCACCGCGGCGATTTCCACCGGGTGATGGCCGTAATCGTCGATCACGGTGATGCCGCCGGCATCGCCCGTGCGGGTGAAGCGGCGCTTCACACCCTTGAAGCCCATCAGCGCGGTGCGGATGGTGGCCTCGTCGATATCCATCTCCAGGCCGATGGCGATGGCCGCCATGGCGTTCTGCACATTGTGGCTGCCCAGCATCGGCAGGCGCATCGGCTTCAGCGTGCGGCTGCGTCCCGTCGCGCGGTCCCGCACCGCCACCTCGAAGGTCGCGCCCATGCGGTCCGTGATCATCTTTTCCGCCCGCACATCGGCCTGCGGCGAGAAGCCATAGGTGATGATGCGGCGATCCGACAGGCGCGGGATCATCGCCTGCACCTCATGATGGTCGGCGCAGAGCACCGCGAAACCGTAGAAGGGAATATTGCCGACGAACTGGGCGTAGCCCTCCTTCATCGCCTCCGCCGTGCCCCAATGGTCCAGGTGTTCCGGGTCCATGTTGGTGACCACGGCGCAGACGGCGGGCAGTTTCAGGAAGGACCCGTCGCTCTCATCCGCCTCCACCACCATCCAGTCGCCGGAGCCGAGGCGCGCATTGGTGCCGTAGGCGTTGATGATGCCGCCATTGATCACGGTGGGGTCAAGCTTCGCGGCTTCCAGCACGCAGGCGACCAGGCTGGTGGTGGTGGTCTTGCCATGGGTGCCGCCGATGGCGACGGCCCATTTCAGCCGCATCAGTTCCGCCAGCATCTCCGCGCGCCGCACCACCGGCACCAGCCGCGCGCGTGCGGCCTGCACTTCCGGATTGTCCTTCTTCACCGCGGTGGAGGTGACCACAACCTGCGCCGCGCCGAGATTGGCCGCATCGTGGCCGACCATCACCGGAATGCCGGATTCGCGCAGTCGGGTGACGTTGTAGCCCTCCGAGATATCGCTGCCCTGCACGGAATAGCCGAGGTTGTGCAGCACCTCGGCGATGCCGGACATGCCGATGCCACCGATGCCTACGAAGTGAATCGGACCGATCGAAAGGGGCAGCGCGCGCATCAGCGGGACTCCGCCATCGCAACGCCGCGATGGGTCAAATTCTGAATGAGGTCCGCCAGCCGCCGCGCCGCATCCGGGCGGGCCAGCGTGGCGGCGGCGGCGGCGGCGCGCGCCAGCACGGCGGGGGTGGTGAACATCGCCTGCATCTGGCGCGCCAGCGCCTCCGGCGTGAAGCCGGGTTGCTGCATGATCCAGGCCGCGCCGGCGCCTTCCAGCAAACCGGCATTGGCGGTCTGGTGGTCATCGATCGCGTGCGGCAGCGGCACCAGCACGGAAGGCCGGCCGGCACAGGCGAGTTCCGCCACCGTCGAAGCCCCGGCGCGCGCCACCACCAGATGCGCCATCGCCAGCCGCACCGCGATATCGCCGAAGAAGGGCGATAGGTCCGCCGGTACGCCCGCTTCGCGATAGGCGGCCTCGACCCGCGGCAGATCCTCCGCCCGCGTCTGCTGCGTCACCACCAGGCGCTGGCGCAGCCCTTCCGGCAGCAGCGCCACGGCGCCCGGCACCACATCGGCGAAGATGCGCGCGCCCAGGCTGCCGCCGAGGACCAGAAGGCGGATCACGCCATCCTCGCCCGGCGCCACGAATTCCTGTCCCGCCAGCGCGGCCAGCGCCGGCCGCACCGGGTTGCCCACCACCTCGACCTGCGCCGAGGACGGCACCCGTGCCGTATCCGCCGCCGACAGCGCCAGCAGATCCGCGCCTCGCGCCAGCATCCGGTTGGCGCGCCCGAGCACGCCATTCTGTTCATGCAGCGCCGTGGCCGGCCGCGTCGCGCGGGGCAGGG
>NZ_JAUYTS010000155.1 GCF_030695085.1 Falsiroseomonas sp.
GGTGAAGTACTGCACGCGCAGGATGCTGGGCCACAGCTTGTCCCAGGCCGAGGTGAAGCTGGAGACCACCATGTTCACGCAGGCCACGCCGAAGGACAGCAGGAACAGCACCAGGTAGCAGCCGATCATCGCCGCCGGGTCATCCGGCAGCCGCCCGACGCCCATCGCGATCAGCAGCAGGAAGGTGATGGCGGCGACCACCAGGTCCGTCACCGCCGAGAGCACCGATTTCGCCGCCAGGATGTCGAACAGCCCGACCGCCGGCACCACCAGCAGCGACCGGCTGTTCGCCGGCAGATCCATCGCGCGTTCCGTCATATGCGCGAAGAACAGGAAGGACAGTACGCCGGTCATGTAGAAGGTCAGCATGGCATCGCCGATCGGCGGCCGGCTGTCATGGCCGAGGAACAGGAACACCGCGCTCAGCAGCAGCACATGTGAAAGCGGCTCGACCAGCGCCCAGGCATAGCCAAGGCGGCTGTGGCTGAACATGGTCCGCGATTCCCGCAGCAGCAGCGCATCGATGATGCGGGCACGTGCGGCCAGGGCGCGGCCCAGGGGCGGCGCTGGCGGCGGGGCCGTGGACTCCGGCAGCCGCGCCCAGCCCGCTGGCACTGAGGGGCGGAGCACCGCCGCATCGCCGGGGCGCGCCACCGGAAGTTCCGCCGCATGCGCAGTTCGGATCTGCTCGGCATGCGGCGCGTGGAGCGCCGAAAGCCGCGCCGCGCGGTTCGCCGCGGCAATCGCCTCCGCCGTCTGGCCGAGATCCAGCAGCCCGGTCGAGGCCAGCCGCCAGCCCTGGTGCGCGTTGGGTTCCGCCCCGATGGCGCGCCCGGCGGCCAGCAGCGCGGCACCAGGCTGGCCGGCGCGCAGCAACAGGCCGGAGAGGTGTTCCATCGGCTCCGCCGCCTGAGGCGCGGCCTCGGCGGCGATGCGTGCCGCCTCCAGCGCCTCGGCCTCCCGCCCCAGCAGCATCCAGGTGCCGGACAATGCGCGCGCGACCATGGCGCTGCTGTCCTGGCCCTGCCAGGCGGGCAGCAGCAGCGCCTCCGCAAGCCGATGGCGGCCAGCGACCAGGACGAGGGAGGCGAAATGCACGCGCGGCGCCTCCGCCGCCGGATCGCGCGCCGCGCCGAGCAGCGCCGCGACCAGATCCGGCCCGGTGCCGCCGACCGGCAGGCCCACATCCTGCAGCGCCGCTTCCAGACCCGGCAGATCCTCGCCGGCGGCAGGCAGCAGGGCGGCCAGCGACGCCCGCCGATCCAGCAGCAGCAGCGCAACCAGCGCCGCCGCGGGCGCGGGATTCACCCAGGCATCGAACAGACCCGCGGCCTGATCCGGCACGCCGGCCTCGATCGCGGCGGCGATCGCCGCGAGACTTCGCCGAGCATTTTGCTCCGCTGCCATGTCCGCCCCTCCCCGCTAGATGCGGGCCAGCGCGGCTGGCGCCGGGGGCGTGAGCGGCGCGGCAGCCTTCTCCGCGGCCGCGGCGTCGCGTGGCGGCGACATGCCTGGCGGCAGGCTGACCCGCATGTACAGCGCGGCGTTCGTCGTCGTGTCATGGCTGAGGCGGCGATCCGCCGGCGCCGGTGGCGGGCCGGCCTCGATCCGCCTTGCCAGCTCGGCGAAGTTGCCGATGTCGAAGAACTCGATGCGGTCCGGGTGATAGCGCGCATATTGCAGGAAGGCGCGGGTGCGGGAGGCGATGACCCGGCAGCCCATTTCCAGCGCCATGGCGATCGGGCCGCTGCTGGATTGCCCGACCTCGAGATAGGGCAGCACAACCGTGTCGCACAGCGCCATGGCGGTCATGAACTGCGCATCGTCCAGCACGCCCATGAAGTGCAGCCGGTCGTGCAGATCCTGCGGGTGGCGCGCCAGCAGCTGCGCGGCGGAGGCATCCAGCGCCAGGCTGGTGCTGCCACCTTCCCGAAGCGTGTCGATCACGCTCTGGCCAATGCGGCCCTCGGTGAGCAGCTTCGTGATGTAGGCGTCGCGTGGCTGGTTGCGGGCGATGGCGTGCGGGTGGATGCCGCCGAAGACCAGCAGGTGGTGATCCTCCGGCAGGTAGCGCAGCGCTTCCACCGCCGTCTCGAAGCCCTTGTAGGGGGACAGGAAGCCAAAGGTGCCGATCAGCTTCGCGCCCGGCGGCAGGCGCTTCATCATGGGAAACGCCTCCCGCTTCGCCGCTGCGCGGATGGCCAGCGCGGCCTGCGGCGCCACGAAGGACAGCGGGTGGTGGTGCACATCCGCCAGCCGGTGGACATCCCGCAGCAGCCGCATGTCGCGGCGTGTGTGGGTGATGACATGCACGGGCTTGCGGCGCTGTTGCCGGCGCAACTCCCCATAGATGCCATGCGACAGCCATTTGCTGCGCAGGCTGTCCAGCGCCGCGAGGCTGGCATCCCCAAGCCGCAGCCGCGTCGCATGGCGCCAGATCTGCCCGCTGGATTGCGCCGCCTCATCCAGGATGGTGTGGAAGGTGACGGAGAGGGCCGGCGCGTGGCGCGTCAGCATGCGGAATCTGCTCAATATTTGAGACGCCGTTCGGCCGAGCGTGCCATGCTCGAGCTGAATATTGACGCTGTCGAATTTATGCAACTTTAGCGCGATATCCTGGATATGTCGCGCGGCGAGGGCCTGCACCCTTCGATGCGTGCTCCGTAGCAGATACTGGTCCAGGTCGAAGACCTGGACATCCATGCCGGCCTGCAGCTGCTGCTCCAAGGCTCTGGTATAGCCCGCAATTCCGCAAAGTTCGTCGTAGGTGCTGACGATCGCGAGCCGGGGGCGGCGCGCCATGCGGTGATCCGAAGGATCGGTTTTTGATCCGATGTGCACAGCTGTGCATTCCTGTTTGCGTTTGTTCAGCAACTCAGGGTAGATCGATACACCTTTGCGTCAACGCTTTGCAAGAGTGTGGACACGGCCATGCACAACCGAGACGAAAAAACGTCTGTCTTATGCAACCAGAAATACCTCAATTATGATACGTTTCGTGTTGGGTGGTGCAGGGTGCGCAGCGCATGAGCCCCCGCGCCTTGCAACTTCTGGCTGTCCCCGCACCGCCCACCGCCGCCAGGGCCGCGCCGATTGCATCGCGCCCCGCCCTGCGCGCGGCTGAAGCGGCGCCGATCTGGCTCGACGTCTCCCGGCTGCTCTGGCGCGTCTTCCGCGGCACATTGACCGGCGTTGACCGCGTGGAACTCGCCTATGCGGAGCATCTGCTGATCGAGGCGGGGAGCCGCCTGCGCTTCGTCGCCTTCGACTATCGCGGCGGCTTCGGCCTGCTGCCCACGGCACGCACCGCGAGGCTGGTGCGCGCCGTGGGCCCGGCCTGGCAGGGCGGAACCCTGCATCGGCTGGCGCCGCTGGCGCTGTCCCTGTTCGCCGGCAGCCTGGCGCATTGGCGTGCGCCGCCATCCCGCGCGCCATCTGCCCCGGCGCCGTTCTATCTCAACGTCTCCCACCACCCCCTCGCGCACACCGCGGCGGTGGCCCGCCTGTTGCGGCGCACCGGCGCCCGGCTGGTGCCGCTGGTGCATGATCTGATCCCACTCGACTGGCCGGAATATGTGGCCAGTGCGGAGACCGTCCGGCATGGGCACCGGCTGCGGACCATCCGCCAGCATGCGAGCGCCGTGATCGCCAATTCCGCCGCCACTGCCGAGCGGCTGCGCCCGCTGCTGCCACCTGGGCTGCCGCTGCTGGCCGCGCCGCTCGGCGTGGCGCCACGCCGGGCCGCCTCGCTGCCGACAGCGCTGGACGGCACGCCTTTCTTCCTCTGCCTCGGCACCATCGAGCCGCGGAAGAACCACCTGATGCTGCTGCATCTGTGGCGACGGCTGGCGGAGGCGCCAGGGCCGGTGCCCAAGCTGGTCATCGTCGGCAATCGCGGCTGGGACAATGAGCAGGTGCTGGACCTGCTGGACCGCTGCGCCCGGTTGCGCCCGCATGTGCTGGAACTCGGCCGGGTCTCGGATGGCGTTGTGGCGGGGCTGATGGACCAGGCGCGTGCCCTGCTAATGCCCTCCTTCATCGAGGGATTCGGCCTGCCGGTGGCCGAGGCACTGGCGCGCGGCACGCCCGTGCTGTGCAGCGACATCGCGGCGCACCGGGAAATCGGCGGCGAGGTGCCGGAATTCCTCGACCCGCTGGACCTCCCTGCATGGCAGCGGGCCGTCGAAGCCTACGCCGCCCCGGCCACCCCCAGGCGGGACGCGCAGATGCGCCGCCTGGCGCTGTGGGAAGCACCGGATTGGCCGCGCCATATCGATGCGGTTCTGAGCCTGCTCGATGACCTGGAACCCACCGGGTGATTTCCCCAGGCCGCGGCCTGGGGTAGGCTGGGGCACGGGGATGGGTGGCCGAGCGGTTTAAGGCACTGGTCTTGAAAACCAGCGTGGGTGCAAGCCCACCGTGGGTTCGAATCCCACCCCATCCGCCAGTTCACATACGAGCCGTGCGCGAGCCGAGATGGCAGAAAATTGCCTCCCGAAGACAATTCTGTCCGAACCTCCTGACTTTGCCATTCTGGTACTGAACTCTGAAATCCATGTAAAAGTCCGTTCTGCGCGCTTGGAAATTGCCATTGCTCGAACCTCCATTGTCCGAGACCCGGACTTCAAGAGCGAGCACTTTGGCAAGTCTGGCACCAGCAGTACGCCGGACCTGCTTTTCTGTCTCAAATCTCAGCGCTTCAACATCAGGCGCGTCGCCCAACGCCGCCCGTCTGCCGAATGGTCTGAGTCATTCGGCTAGCGGCAGGTCCCGCTGCCCGGCGTTGCACCCGATGGCGCGATCCATTTTTCCGCTGTGAAAGAGTGGCGCGAGTCGGCCATCCTTGTGGCGATACGGATCGCGGAAGCGTGGTCGCGGTGGGGCGCAAGTGTCTGATCTGGGTCGCACCGCCCTTGCGTACCTCTCCCTATCATGACACTTTTATTTCAGTATAATGAACGTCCGGATGTAAAGTTCGGCGCCAAGGGGAGGTACCTCATGAACCACGCAGCCACATCCCGCCGCGGCCTCATGGCCGGTGGCGCAGCACTCGGCATCGCCTCCATGATGGGCCACGCTGCCGCGCAAACCGCGCTGGAATCCCGCGTGGTGATCGTCACCAGCTTCTCGCGCGATGTCACGACCCCCTTTGTGCAGGCTTTCGAAGCCGCTCATCCCGGTACGCGCGTCGAAGTGCAGAATCGCAATACGACCGCAGCCGTCGCCTTCATCCGTGAGACGCGTTCCTCTCCGCCCGATCTGATGTGGGCCAGCGCGCCGGATGCGTTCGAGGTGTTGAAGGCCGGTAACCTGCTCGCCCGTCCGCAGATCGACACGTCGGGAATCCCGGATCGCATCGGCGGCCAGCCCACCCATGACGCGGATGGCCGGTATTTCGGCTTCGCCGTTTCCGGCTACGGCATCATGTATAATACCCGCTACATCCGCGCGAACCGCCTTCCCGCGCCGCGGGAATGGGCAGACCTGAAAAACCCGGTCTACCAGAACCACATCGGGATCTCGGCGCCGAGCCGCTCTGGCACCACGCACCTGACCATCGAGACCATTCTGCAGGGAGAAGGCTGGGCGCCGGGCTGGGCGCAGTTGCTCGAGATCGCGGGGAACTACGCCCAGGTGTCGGATCGCTCCTTCGGCGTGCCGGATGCCGTGAACAGTGGGCAGTATGGCATCGGCATCGTGATCGACTTCTTCGGCCTTTCGGCAAAGGCGTCGGGCTTCCCGGTCGAATTCGTCTATCCCACCGTCACCACGCTGGTGCCGGCCAATATCGGCATGATCGAAGGCGCCTCCAATCCCAACGCCGCCCGCGCCTTCGTGCAATTCCTGCTCTCGCCCGAGGGGCAGGCGGTGCTGCTGAACCCGCGCGTCATGCGTCTGCCGGTGCGGCCGGAGGCCTATGCGAACGCCCCGGCCGATTTCCCCAACCCGTTCACCAATCCCAATCTGGGCGCACGCGTGCGCTTCGACAGCGGTGTCTCCGAATCCCGCTACGAGTTGCTGAACAGCCTGTTCGACCGCCTCATTACCTTCCGCCTGCGCGAATTGACCGAGGCGTGGAAGGCGGTGCACGCGGCGGAGGCTGCCCTCTCGCGGCGCGAGAATGCCGAAGGCCGCCGGCTTGTGGCAGAGGCGCGCGCGAAGCTGACGGCGGTGCCGGTCAATGAGGCCCAGGCGTCGGATCCCGCCATCGCCGGCGCCTTCCGCGCCACGCGTCCCGACCGCCCCGCCGCCGGCCGCCAGGCGGAGTATGAGGAGCAGTGGGACCGCTACGCCGTCGCCACCTATGCGGAGGCGAAGCAACTCGCCGAACGAGCGCAGCGGGCACGTTGAGCGTCGGAGGAACAGGCGTGTCGGCAACCACTGAGGCTGCGCCCGCGCGCCCGTTCCTCGCCAGATACCGGACCGAAGCGTCCCCTGTGCAGATCGTGGCCGCATTGCTGGTCGCGGCATTCCTGCTCGCCTTCCTCATCGTGCCGGTGGGACGCGTCTTCATGGTCGCGTTCCAGGCTGGCGATGGTGCGTTCACCCTTGTGCATTTCGCGGATTTCTTCCGCACCAGCCTGTTCATCGAAAGCTTCTGGAACAGCCTCTACGTCGCATCGATGAGCGTGGTCTTTGCCTCGCTCATCGCCGTGCCCCTGGCGGTGATGCTGGCGCGCTATCGTTTTCCTGGCACGGCGCTGATCACGACGCTGGGCGTGCTGCCGCTGGTGATGCCGCCCTTCGTGGGTGCCGTTGCCATGCAGCTGGTGTTCGGCCGCAACGGCACCGTCAACCTGCTGCTGATGGACTGGTTCGGCTTCCGCCTCGACCTGATGGACGGGCTGAACGGCGTCATCTTCGTACAATCGCTGCACTACTTTCCGTTCATCCTGATGAACCTCACCGCCTCGCTGTCCAACGTGGACATCTCGATGGAGGAAGCCGGGCAGAATCTCGGGGCGAAGAACTTCACCCTGTTGCGGCGTATCGTGCTGCCATTGGCCCTGCCGGGATATCTCGCGGGGGCGAGCCTGGTATTCGTGAAGGTGTTCGACGACCTGGCCACGCCGCTGATGCTGAATGTTACGAACATGCTGGCGCCGCAGGCCTATCTGCGGGTCACCTCGGTCGGTCTTGCCGACCCGATGGGCTATGTCATCAGCGTTATCCTTGTGGTCGTGTCCGTCGCCGCAATGGGCCTCGCCGCATTGCTGTTGCGCGGGCGGGACTACGCCACGCAGCAGCGCGGCGGCGGCGGGCTTGGCCGGCGCGAACTCAGCCGGCGCGGGCTGATCCTGTGCTGGTGTTTCGTGGTGCCGGTGCTGTTCCTGGTGCTGGCGCCGCATATCGGCATCCTGCTGCTCAGCTTCGGCACCATCTGGTCGTTCAGCCCGCTGCCCGATGGCTTGACGCTCGAACACTACGGCACGGTGCTGCGCGAGACGCCGCAATTCATCACCAACACCTTGCTGTATTGCGGGCTGGCCGGGCTGATCGACGTGGTGATCGGCGTCACCATCGCCTGGCTGGTGCTGCGCACCAAGCTGCCCGGGCGCAAGCTGCTGGACCTGGCGGCGATGTCAGCACTCGCGGTGCCGGGCCTGGTGCTGGGCATTGGCATCCTGCGCACCTATTTCGACGTGAAGCTGTGGGATGGCGCCTCGCTCGCTACGTCCTGGATCATGCTGACCATCGTTCTGGCGGTGCGCCGCCTGCCCTACGCGCTGCGCGCCTCCACCGCCGCATTGCAGCAGGTGCATCGCAGCCTTGAAGAAGCGGCCGAGAACATGGGGGCCGGCAAGGTGACCACGCTGCGCCGCATCGTGGTGCCGCTGATGGCCGGTGGGCTCGCCGCCGCGTTCGTCACCAGCTTCGCCACCGCGGCCGTGGAGCTTTCGGCCACGCTGGTGCTCGCAACGCGCGACGTGGACGCGCCGCTGTCGTTCGGCATCTACCTGTTCATGCAGAGTGCGTCGGGCCGAGGTCCTGGTGCCGCGCTCGGCGTCATCGCGGTGCTGGTCGTGGCCATCTGCACTTTCGCCGCCCACCGCTTCGCCGAGCGCGAACGCGGCCGCCGCACCCGCAGCAGTGATCCGAGGGCCGCATGAGCGAAGCCGGTGTCGATGTCCAGTCCGTGAGCTTCGGCTACGGCGCCACGCGTGTGCTGGAGGATGTCTCCCTCACGGTGCGCAAGGGCGAATTCTTCGCCTTCCTTGGCCCCTCGGGCAGCGGCAAGACCACGCTGCTGCGCCTTATCGCGGGCTTCGGCCAGCCGGAGCGCGGCCGCATCATGATCGGCGGCCGCGACGCCACGCGGCTGGCACCGTGGGACCGCAATGTGGGCCTGGTGTTCCAGAGCTATGCGTTGTGGCCGCACATGACCGTGGGCGAGAACGTCGCCTTCGGCCTGGAGCAGCGCCGTGTCGGCCGCGCCGAGCGTGACCGCCGGGTCCGCGCCGCGCTTGACCTCGTGGGCCTCGCGCAGTTCATCGATCGTCGTCCGGCGCAGCTTTCCGGTGGGCAGCAGCAGCGCGTCGCCATTGCCCGCACGCTGGCCATCGAGCCCGATGTGCTTCTGCTGGATGAACCTCTCTCCAACCTCGATGCCGGGCTGCGGGCCGGGGTGCGGGCGGAGTTGGTGGAGTTGCAGCGCCGGCTTGGCCTCACCACCATCCTCGTCACACACGACCAGGAAGAGGCCAACGCCGCGGCAGACCGCATGGCCGTGCTGCATGAGGGCCGGGTCCTGCAAGTCGGCGCGCCCACGGAGCTCTACGACCACCCGGTGAACCGCTTCGTGGCCGGCTTCCTGGGCACCGCCAACATGCTGGAAGGCGCCCTGGACGCGGAGGGTTTCCACACCGGAGGCCTTCTTCTGCCGATGCCCAGCGGCATCGCCGAGACCGGCCCGCCAGGCCGCGCCACGCTGGCGCTGCGCCCGCAGGCCATTACCCTGCTGCGCGAGGGTGGCGCCCTGCAGGCGCGCGTGCTGCGCGCCGAGTTCCTGGGCGGCCATGTCCGCTACACGCTGGAGGCGGGCGAAGGGCTCCGCCTGGTGGCGGAGGAGCCGCATCTGCGCGGCCTCGCCCCGCTTTCTGCCGGGTCTGCCATCGGCCTTGCTCTCGACCCCGCCCAGGCCACACTTCTTCGTCAATGATCGACCGGAGGAACGCCATCATGACCCGCCATCTGCTTCCCGCCATGACGCTCGGCACGCTCGGGCTGTTGGCTGCCCCACCAGCGGCGGCCCAAGGATCCCTGAACCTTTACTGCTCGGTGCAGATCGAGTGGTGCCAGGCCATCGCCACGAATTTCCAGCGCGACACGGGCATCCGCGTCAGCATGACCCAGCGCGGCAGCGGCGAGACGCTGGCCGCCATCCGGGCCGAAGGCCAGAACCCGCGCGGCGATGTCTGGTTCGGTGGCACCGGTGACCCGCACCTCGCCGCCAGCGAGGAGAACCTGACGCAGGCTTTCGAGAGCGCCAACAACGCGCAGCTCCAGCCCTGGGCGCTGACGCAGTGGCGCCAATCCAACCAGCGCGCGATCGGCGTCTACGCGGGGGCCATCGGCTTCGGCTACAACACAGAATTGCTGGCGCGCAAGAACATCGCGCCGCCCGCCTGCTGGGCGGATCTGCTGGACCCGCGCTTCCGCGGCGAAATCCAGGTGGCGAATCCGAATTCCTCCGGCACCGCCTATGTCATCATCGCCACCCTTGTGCAGATCATGGGCGAAGACCCGGCTTTCGAGTTCCTTCGCCGGATGCATCCGAACGTCAACAGCTACGCCCGCAGCGGCACCGGTCCGATCAAGGCCGTGGCACGCGGCGAGACCGGCGTCTCGCTCTCCTTCGTGCATGACGCGGTAACCGAGCGGAATGCGGGCTTCCCGGTGTCCTACGCCACCCCCTGCGAGGGCACGGGCTTCGAGATCGGTTCCATGTCCATCATCCGCGGGGCGCGCAACCTGACCCAGGCGCGGCGCTTCTACGACTGGGCGCTGACCGCGCCGGCGCAACGGCTGGGCTTCGAGGCTGGCGGGCAGTTGCAGACCCCCTCCAACCGCGAGGCACCCCTGCCACCGAATGCGCCCGACCTCTCGCAGATCCGGCTGATCGAATATGACTTCGCCAAGTATGGTCGCGCGGCCGAGCGCCGGCGCCTGATCGAGCGTTGGGACCGCGAGGTCGGCGCCCTGCCCCGCTGAATTGCCCTGGGCGGCGCCACACTGCGCGCCGCCCACCCCCTTTCCTGCTGCAAGGAGCATTGCCGATGACACCTAAAACCCTCGCGGCCGCCGCCGCGATAAGCCTCGCCCTTGCGACACCCGCGGCGGCGCAGGGCACGGTGAACATGCTCTGCGCCCCGGCCGCGGATTGGTGCGAGGCGATTGCCGCGGGCTTCCAGCGCGAGACCGGAATCCGGGTCGCCATGGCGCGCAAATCCGCCGGCGAGATCCTGGCGCAGATCCGCGCCGAGGCGCAGAACCCGCGAACCGACATCTGGTTCGGCGCCTCGGCCGAGACGCATATCAGCGCCGCCGAGGCGAATCTGCTGCAACCCTACACCTCGCCCAACATGGCAGGCCTGCATGATTGGGCGGTGCGCGTGCACGCCATGGCGGGTGAGCGGTGTGTCGGCGTGTCTTCCGGCGCCATCGGCCTGGCCTGGAACCGCGAGCTGATGACGCGCAAGAACCTGCCGCTGCCGCGCAGCTGGGCCGACATGCTCAACCCCGCCTATCGCGGCGAGGTGCAGCTTCCCAACCCCAATTCCTCGGGCACCGCCTACACCATCATCGCCGGGCTGGTGCAGCTCTGGGATGAGGATCGTGCTTTTGCCTATCTGCGACAGCTGCATCCGAACGTGAATGCCTACACGCGTTCGGGTGCTGCGCCGATGCAGGCTGTGTCGCGCGGCGAGACAGCGCTGGCGGTGAGCTTCAACATGGAGGTCACCTCCATGCAGCAGGCCGGCTTCCCCATCGACTTCGTCTTCCCCACGGAGGGCACGAGCTACGAGGTGGCCTGCATGTCGATCATCCGCGGCGCCCGCAACCTGGCCCAGGCGCGGCGCTTCTATGACTGGTATCTGACGCCGGCGGCGATGGATATCGGCCCGCGGGTCAACCAGTTCCACACACCCGCGCATCGCGAAGCGGCACCGGATGCACGGATCGCCGATCTGACCAAGGTCAACCTGATCAACTACGATTTCGCCGCCTTCGGCAACGCCAGCACGCGCCGTCGACTCCTCGAACGATGGGACCGTGAGATTGGGTCGCTGCCGCGATGAGGACGATCATCGGTGCCGGCCTGCTGGCGGTGCTTCCGGGCACAGCCTTCGCGCAGGGCCAATTGAACCTTTATTGCTCAGCCACCATCGAATGGTGCCAGCCCATCGCGCGCGGCTTCGAGCGCGAGACCGGCATCCGCGTGACGCTGACCCAGCGTTCGACCGGCGAGATGCTGGCCGCGATCCGCAGCGAGGCGCGCAACCCCCGCGGCGATATCTGGTGGGGCGGCACGGGCGACCCGCATGTCGCAGCCGGAGAGGATGGCCTTACCCAACCCTTCGAAAGCCCGCGCATCGCCGAGTTGCATGAGTGGGCGCAGGCGCAATGGCGCCAGACCCAGGGGCGCACCGTGGGTGTCTATGCGTCCGTGCTCGGCTTCGGCTTCAACACGGAACTCCTCGCGCGCCGAAACCTGCCGGCCCCGGCCTGCTGGGCGGATCTGCTGGATCCCGCCTATCGGGGCGAGATCCAGATGGCGAACCCGAATTCCTCCGGCACCGCCTACATCGTCATCGCGACACTGGTGCAGATGATGGGCGAGGATCCGGCCTTCGATTACCTCAAGCGCCTGCACGGCAGCATCAACGCCTATCCGCGCAGCGGCACCGCACCGATCACGGCGGTGGCGCGTGGCGAGACGGCGGTCTCGATCTCCTTCGTGCACAACGCCGCCGAGGAACGCGCGGCGGGCTTCCCGGTGGGCCATGCCGTGCCGTGCGAGGGCACGGGATATGAGATCGGCTCCATGTCCATCCTGCGCGGCGCACGCAACCTGCCGGCCGCCCAGCGCTTCTACGATTGGGCGTTGAGCGCACCCGCGCAGCTCGTCGCCAGCCAGGAGGCGCGCAAGCTGCAGACGATGGCCAATCGCGGCGTGCCGCTGACCGATGGCGCGCCAAACATGGCGACGGCGCGCATCATTGACTACGACAACGCCCGCTTCGGTGCCTCCGCCGAGCGACGCCGCCTGCTGTCACGCTGGGACCGGGAGGTCGGCGCCTTGCCGCGCTGAGTAACGCGTCATGTTCTTCGGCACCTCTTTCTTCTTCTGGCTAATCGCCGCACTCGGCACGCTGCTGTTGCCTTGGCACATGCAGCAGGATGGTCTGACCCTCCCCGGGCTCATGGCGTTCGGCCGGGAGGAGGCGGAGGCGTCGTCCGCGCTGTGGCAGGCAATCGCCTTCGGCCGGTTCTGGTTCTGGCCGGTGATTGCGGGCCTCGCACTCGCCCTGCCGGGCGCATTGCCCGGCATGGCCCGCGCCAGGCGCGCCGATTTCCTGCTCTGGGGCGGCGGCCTCGCCCTGGTGGCGATCATCGTCCAGGGCCTCGCCATCGGCATCCAGGGCTGGTCCTGGCCAGGCCTGAACGCGCTGTTCGGCGAGCTTGAGGACCGCCAGTTCGGCATCGGCCTCGGCGGGTCGCTGGCTGCGGTGGGTAGCCTGATCCTGCTGACCGATGGGCTGGCGCTGCGAGGCTACTTCAAGGGCGATCGCTTCGTCTCCGGGTCTGTCGGCGTGCTGGTGGCTTCCATCATCCTGTTCACCGCCTGGCCTGTCGGCACGGTGCTGAGCGAGATGTTCACCCCGCGCGGCGACCTGGGCGTGGCGGCCGCGATGGCGGACCGGCTGTTCGACCGCAAGATCTGGGGCCTGGGCTGCGTCACCAGCCCGGTGAATTGCGGCGTGTTCTGGAACACGCTGCTGCTGGCCACCTCGACCGCCACCGCGGCCACGATGCTCGGCCTTTGCTTCGCCCTGATCGTCACGCGCAGCCAGTTTCCCGCCAAGCGCGCGCTGCGGATGCTGACGGTCCTGCCGATCATCACGCCGCCTTTCGTCATCGGCCTCGGCCTGATCCTGATCTTTGGGCGATCAGGCGTGGTGAACCAGCTGGTGGAGGCGATGTTCGGCGTCGAGCTCGGACGCTGGATCTATGGCTTCAACGGCGTGTGGCTGGCGCAGGTCTTCTCCTTCACCCCCACCGCCTTCCTGGTGCTGATCGGCGTGGTGGAGGGCATCTCGCCCGCCATGGAGGAAGCCTCGCAGACGCTGCGCGCGAGCAAGATGCGCACCTTCCGCGCCGTCTCGCTGCCGCTGATGCTGCCGGGCATCGCCAATGCCTGGCTTGTGGTGTTCGTCGAGAGCCTGGCGGATTTCGGCAATCCCATCGTGCTTGGCGGGTCCTTCGGCGTGCTCTCCACCGAGATCTTCTTCGCCGTGGTCGGCGCGCAGCAGGATTTCGGGCGCGCGGCGGTGCTGGCGGCGATCATGCTTGTCGTCGCACTCAGCGCCTTCGTCATCCAGCGCGTCATCGTCGGCAAGCGATCCTATGTCTCGATGACGGGCAAGGGCGATGTCGGCCTGCCCACGCCCCTGCCCGGCCCGGTGCGCACCGTGGCCTATCTGGTGGCGCTGCCCTGGGCGGTGCTGACCATCATCGTCTACACGATGGCCCTGGCCGGCGCCTTCGTGCGCGTCTGGGGCCGCGACTGGACCCCGACGCTGATCCACTTCCAACGCGCCTTCGCGCTGGAATGGTCGCCCTCGGGCGACATCATCTTCTCGGGCGGCGCGTGGCATTCGCTGGTCACCACCGTGCAACTGGCCGCCATTGCCGCGCCCATCACCGCGAGCCTCGGCCTGCTCGCGGCCTGGGTGCTGACCCGTCAGCGCTTCGCGGGGCGTACGGCGCTGGAATTCGCGCTGATGCTGACCTTCGCCGTGCCCGGCACGGTGATTGGTGTGGCCTATATCCTCACCTTCAACCTGCCGCCGCTCGAGATCACGGGCACGGCCGTGATCCTCATCGCCTGCTTCGTCTTCCGCAACCTGCCTGTTGGCGTCCGGTCCGGTGTCGCGGCAATGAGCCAGCTCGACAAGTCGCTGGACGAGGCGGCGATCACGCTGCGCGCCTCGACCTTCCGCACGCTCACCACCGTGGTGCTGCCACTGCTGAAGCCCGCCATCGTCACAGCGCTGGTCTATTCCTTCGTCCGCGCGATGACGACGGTCTCGGCCGTGATCTTCCTGGTCTCGGCGGAGTATGAAATGGCGACAGTCTTCATCATCAACCGCGTGATCAACGGCGATTACGGCCTGGCCATCGCCTATTGCGCGGTGCTGATCGTGCTGATGATGGCGGTGATCGGGCTTATCAACCTGGTCGTCGGCCGCCGCCAGCTCGGCCGCCGCAGCGCCGCCGCCCCTACCGGAGCCATCGCATGACGCTTGCCCTCAAGACCACCGGCGCCGAGGTTCGGCTCTCCCAGCTGGGCAAGCGCTATGGCCAGGTGCGGGCGGTCAAGCCGCTGGATCTGGTGATCGAGGGCGGCACGCTGGTCACGCTGCTCGGCCCCTCAGGCTGCGGCAAGACCACGCTGCTGCGCATGATCGCCGGGCTGGAACAGGCGAGCGAGGGCAGCATCTCGATCGGCGGGCGCGACGTGACGCTGCTCTCGGCCGGTGAACGCAACGTCTCCATGGTGTTCCAGAGCTACGCGTTGTTTCCGCATATGAGCGTGCTGGACAACGTCGCCTATGGCTTGATTTCCTCGGGTTTCAAAAAGCGCGACGCGCATGCGAAGGCGGAGTTGGCGCTGGAGACGGTGGGGCTGAAGGGCTTCGGGTCGCGCCTGCCTTCGGAGATGTCAGGCGGGCAGCAGCAGCGCGTGGCCGTGGCCCGCGCGCTGGTGCTCGAGCCGGATGTGCTGCTGTTCGATGAGCCATTGTCGAACCTCGATGCCCGGCTTCGGCGTTCGATGCGCGAGGAGATCCGCGCACTGCAACAGCGGCTTGGCCTCACGGTTGTCTATGTCACGCACGACCAGTCTGAGGCACTTGCCGTCTCCGACAAGATCGTGGTGATGCGCAACGCCGGCATCGCCCAGGCGGGCACGCCTGAAGAACTCTACATGGAGCCCGACAACGTCTTCGTCGCGACCTTCATGGGAGAGGCGAACCATGTGCGCGCCGAAGTCGAACTGGTCCAGGATGGCGTGGCGCGGGTCACGCTGGAAGGACTGAGTCTGGATCTGCCATCGCGCGGCCTGCCGCCCGGCCCTGTTGACCTTGTTATCCGCCCGGAGGCAATTCGCGTGCGACCCTCAGGCGAGGGGCTGCGCGCCACCGTCGCGCGCGCCACCTACATGGGAGCGCACAGCGAATACCTGTTCGCCACGGGCGTGGGCGAGCTGTTCGCCATTTCCCCCGACCGTCTTTCTCGCCTGATGGTTGGCCAGTCGGTGGGGATAGGCCTCGATCCGGAAGGGGTGGTGCTGGTCAGGCCCTGACCCACCCGACCGAACATCCGCGCCCCGCCCGCGAGCCACGGCGGAGCTGGTGATCGTGCTGCGATGGCAGCTCCGGCCAGGCTCCGCCGCCCTCGCCAGACGGCCTCCCGCATGAGGCGCAGGGCCATGCCGCGTCCAGGCGCGCCGGCACCGTCCACCCGGAGCACCGCGCCCTGCCCGCCGGCGTGGACGAAGGACCCTGCGTGCCATGCTGTCCTGAAACGCCGCCCTGGTCGGCCTCGCCGGTGCTCTCCAGCCATCTCTCAGCCGCCTGCCACCTGGAACAGTCTCTGACCGGTTCCCTCCGGACGCGCCCAGGTCTATGCCTGGACACAAATCCACGGAGGTGTCCGCATGCCCGCCCACGCCCATCCCACGCCCGAGGCGCCGAGCGCCGATCCCTTCGCCCTGGCCAAGGCCATGTCCGGGCTGCATTTCATCGGCGGGCGCTACGTGCCGGCCGGCTCGGGCAAGACCTTCGCCGTGGTCAACCCGGCCACTGGCCTGCAGGTGGCGGAAGCCGCGGAAGGCGACGCGGCGGATGTGGATGCCGCGGTGCAGGATGCGGCGAAGGCACAGAAGGCCTGGGCCAAGGTCCCGGCCCGCAAGCGCGGCGCCCTGGTGCATGCCTGTGCCGCCGCCATCCGCGCCCATGTGGATGAACTCGGCCTGCTGATCGCGCTGGAGACCGGCAAGGCGCTGCGGACCGAGTCCCGCGTCGAGGCCAATGTGGTGGCCGATGTCTTCGAATTCTTCGGCGGCCTCGGCGGTGAGCTGAAGGGCGAGAGCGTGCCCTTCGCCCCCGATGTGCTCTCCGTCACGGTGCGGGAGCCGCTGGGCGTGGTCGGCGCCATCATCCCCTGGAACGTGCCGATGCTGCTGATGGCGCTGAAGGTGGCGCCCGCCCTCGTGGCCGGCAACGCCGTGGTGGTGAAGTCGGCCGAGGAAGCGCCGCTGGCGGTGCTGCGGATCTGCGAGATCATGAACCGCATCCTGCCGCCGGGCGTGTTCAACATGGTCTCGGGCCAGGGCCCGGAATGCGGCGCGCCGCTGGTGGCGCATCCGCTGGTGAAGAAGGTGACCTTCACCGGATCCGTCGAGACCGGCAAGATCGTCGCCAAGGCAGCGGCCGAGAAGCTGATTCCGGTGACGCTGGAACTCGGCGGCAAGTCGCCGATGATCGTGTTCGCGGATTGCAACTTCGACAAGACCGTGGCCGGCGCCATCACCTCCATGCGCTTCACGCGCCAGGGCCAGTCCTGCACGGCGGCCAGCCGCATCTATGTGGAACGCCCGATCTTCGACCGCTTCGTCGCCGCCATGAAGGATGCGGTGGACAAGATGGTGATGGGCGACCCGCTGGATGAAAAGACCGACATCGGCACCATCATCAGCCAGGGCCAGTTCGAGAAGGTGCAGGCCTTCATCGAGGAAGGCACCAGGACACCGGGCGCCACCGCCCATGTCTGTTCCGCCATGCCGTCCGACCCCGCGCTGAAGAAGGGCCTGTTCATCCGCCCGGTGATCTTCACCGGCCTCGATGCCAGCAGCCGGCTGGTGCGGGAGGAGATCTTCGGCCCCGTCACCGTCATGCAGCCCTTCGACGATGCGGAGGCCGTGCTGGCCGAGGCCAATGACAGCGAATACGGCCTGGCCGCCTCGCTCTGGACCAACAACCTGAAGGTCGGCCTGGACCTGGCGCATCGGCTGGAGGCCGGGCTGGTGCAGATCAACCAGAACCTGGTGGTGCAGGCCAACCTGTCCTATGGCGGCGTGAAGTCCTCCGGCCTCGGCAAGGAAGCCTCCCTGGAATCCATGCTGGAGCACTTCACCCACAAGAAGACCATCATGGTGAACATGGGGTGAGACAGCCCATGGACCTGACCATCAAGAGCAAGGCCGAATTGGCCGCCTTGCGTGACAACGCCGAACGGGTGCTCGCCGACCCGAAGCGGAGTGCGCGGCATGCGGAGGCCCAGCTCCTGCTGGACTCCCTGCCCGTTCCGCCGCCGCCCGCCGGCAGGGGCGGCGGCGGCGCCACGCCGCAATCAGTGGCCGTGCTGAAGGATTTCGCGGCGCGCGTCGCCGCGGAATACGACCTGTCACCACCGGCGGGCACGAAACACCCGCATCAGCTCGTCGCCAAGGACGGCACGCCCAAGGTAGGCGGCCGGCAGCGCAAGCGGGAGGTGGCCGCCGACCGCTACATCTCGCACCGGCGCGGCGATGCGGTCGCGACCCTCGGCTGGCTGCGCCGGCTCGAGGAGGATTTCGAGACCGGTGGTGCCTGGTATCTGGGCGATACCGGCGCGCCGGCGCAGGATGACACGGCCAGCGATTTCGCCGCCGCATCCGCCGCCTTCCTGAAGCAGCTGGACGCCATGGGCACGCCCCGCCGCTAAGCCCATCGCCGTTCTGGCCGGGCCGGCCAGAACGGATCTTCACGGCGATGGCGCCCGTCTCAACGCGCCTCCACCTTGTCGATCACCCGCTCCTCGACCACGGCCGCCGGCTCGTACTGCCAGCGCGCCAGGGCACCGCCAAGGAAGGCGCCGGCCATCGGCGCAACCCAGAACAGCCAGAGCTGCGCCACGTACTCGCTCCCCGCGAACAAGGCCGGCCCGGTGCTGCGCGCCGGATTGACCGATGTGTTGGTGACCGGGATGGAGATCAGGTGGATCAGGGTCAATGCCAGCCCGATCGGGATGCCGGCGAAGCCCACCGCGGCCCCTTTCGACGTGGTTCCGATGATGATGAACACGAAGAAGAAGGACAGCACGACCTCCACCGCGAAACCGGCCTCCATGCTGTATTTGCCGGGGCTGAGTTCGCCATACCCGTTTGCGGCGAAGCCGCCCGGAACCCAGCCGGGCTGGCCCGAGGCGATCATCCAGAGCATCCCGGCCGCAGCGATGGCCCCTGCGACCTGGGCCGCCATATAGGGCAGCACATGGTGGTTGGCGCAGCGACCGGCCGACCACAGGCCGATCGTCACCGCCGGATTGAAATGCCCGCCGGAGATGTGGCCGACCGCATAGGCCATGGTCAGCACCGTCAACCCAAAGGCCAGTGCCACGCCCAGGAAACCGATGCCGAGGCCCGGATATGCCGCCGCAAGGACCGCCGCGCCGCATCCGCCGAAGGTGAGCCAGAAAGTACCAAAGAATTCGGCCGTCAAGCGCCTGCTGAGATCGCCCTTCATCCGAGTCTTCTCCCGAATAAGCCTGCGGGCGAGGATGCCGCAGGATCGGTATCCGGAACCATTACAAAGTGGGTGAAGGCCACCTCACTGTTTCAGGAGGGTCGCATCATGTTCCGTACTTCCACATTACTTAATTTTATTGGTTTTAGATAAAACAATCCCAATCAAAATTACTATTCGTATCGCGCCATAACCTTGGCGTCTCATGCGGATGGGGCAGTCCGTTGGGGCGTGACGGCCGCGACCGGCCAGGCGGCGCGATCGGGGACGCTTCCCTTCCCCGGCCATCCGGTCCATCTGCCAGCCCATGCGCTTTTTCCTCCGCCTCTCCGGCCGCCTTATCCTGCTGTTCCTCGTGCTCGGCGTGCTGGCCACCGCCTTCGCCGCGGCGCTGGTATTCACCAGCCTGCCCAATGCGCGGGAGGAACTGGCGGTGCCCAGCCTTTCCGCCCCGGTCGAGATCAGCCTGGACCGGCATGGCATCCCCCGCATCCAGGCGGGGACGGAGCGTGATGCGGCGGTGGCGCTGGGCTGGCTGCATGCGCGGGACCGGATGTTCCAGATGGAGGCGATGCGCCGCAGCGCCGCCGGGCGGCTGGCCGAGCTCGCCGGCCCCTCCGCGCTGCGGCTCGACCGTTTCTCCCGCACCCTCGGCCTGCTGCCGCGGGCGGAGGCCGATCTGGCGGCGCTGGATGCAGAGACCCAGGACCTGCTGGCCGCCTATGCGGAGGGGGTGAACGCCCAGCTCGCCGTGCGCGGCCGCCTTGCCGCGCCGGAATTCATGGTGGTCGGGGAGCCGGAGCCCTGGCGGCCCGAACATTCCCTGCTCTGGGGCAAGGTCATGGGCCTCTGGCTCTCCGGCAATTGGCGGCGGGAGCTGGAGCGCGCGGCGCTGGCTGAGGCGCTGCCGCCCGCAAAGGTGGAAGATCTCTGGCCGCAGGATGAAAGCCCCGGCCGCCCGGATCTCACCGCCCTGCCCAGCGCGCCGCATCTCGCCCGCGTGCTGGACGCGATCCCGCTGTTCGGGGAGGACGCGCCCCTGCCCGCCTCCGCCTCCAACGCCTGGGTCGTCGCCGGGCGCCGCAGCGCCAGCGGCGCGCCGATCCTGGCGAATGACCCGCATCTCGGCTTCAACGCGCCGATCCTCTGGTACCTGGCGCGGATCGAGCTGCCGGGCGGCCAGTTCCGCGTCGGCGCCACGGCGCCCGGCGTGCCCGGCATCGTCATCGGCCGCAACCAGTCAATCGCCTGGGGCTTCACCACCACCCATTCGGACACCCAGGATGTGTTCGTGGAGCGGCTGGCCGGGCCGGACGCCTACCTCACGCCCGACGGCCCCCGCCCCTTCACGGTGCGGGAGGAACGCATCGCGGTCCGTGGGCGGGAGGAGCCGGAGATCCTGCGGGTGCGGGAGACGCGGCACGGCCCGGTGATCTCGGGCCTCGACGGGCTCGCGGCTGCGGAAGGCCATGTGCTGGCCGTCGCCATGGCCAACCTCCAGCCGAACGACACGGCCGCCGCGGCGCTGGTCGCGCTGAATCGCGCGACGAATGTGGCGGAAGCCCGTGCCGCCGGCGCCTTGTTCAGCAGCCCGCCGCAGACCCTGCTTGTGGCCGATTCCGCCGGGCGCATCGCGCAATACCTGCTCGGCCGCACGCCGGTCCGCGCCAGCGGCGATGGCAGCCTGCCCGCGCGGGGCTGGGATGGCAGCATGGACTGGACCGGCTTCGTGCCTTTCGACGCCATGGCGCATATCGAGGACCCGGAATCGGGCGTGATCGCCAACGCCAATTCCCGCCCGGCCCCGGCCAGCCACCCCGTCTATCTCGGCCGCGACTGGTATGGCGATTGGCGCCTGCGCCGCATCCGGGACCTTCTGGCCGCCCGCCCGACCCACGACGCCGCCGGCTTTGCCGCCATGCAGAATGACATGGTCTCCCTTCTGGCGCGGGAGCTTCTGCCGGTGCTGCGCGCCGTGCCGCCGCCGCCCGGGCTGCCGGCCCGCGCCCATGCGCTGCTGGCGGATTGGAATGGGGAGATGCGCGCCGACCTGCCGCAGCCGCTGATCCACCACGCCTGGCTGCGCCATTTCCGCCAATTGGCGCTGCAGGAGGGTGGCGCGCCGGACGGCACCGCGGCCGGATCGGAATTCATCGCCCGCCTGCTGCTGCAACCCGGCCGAGGCGAGGCCTGGTGCGGCGCCCAGGGCTGCACCCCGCTGCTGGCGCGTGCGCTGGGGCTGGCGGTGGCGGATCTCCAGGCCGAGCATGGCGGTGACCCGGCGGCCTGGCGCTGGGGCGCGGCGCATGTTGCCCGTTTCGAGCACCCGCTGCTGCGCTTCGTGCCGGTGCTCGGCTGGCTCACCCGGCTGGAGGTCGGCACCGGCGGCGACAATGAAACCCTGTCCCGCGGCGGCATGCGCGGCGGCGGGGCAAACCCCTTCGCGCATCAGCATGGCGCCGGGTTGCGCATGGTCTCCGACCTGGCGGATGCCGAGGGTGCGATGGCCATCATCGCCACCGGACAGTCCGGCCACCCTCTCTCGGATAATTTCGCGAGCATGATGGAACTGTGGCGATCTGGTGACGTTGTGCGGCTGGGGCGTCGCGTGGAAAATGAGACAGGTTCCATCCGGCTGACTCCGTAAACCGATTCGGAGCAAGGCTGTGCCCATCTCGAACCCCCGCGCGTTTGACGGTGTTCTGCGCCGGCGGATCGTGGCCTGGGCCATCGATGCGGCACTGGTGGTGATGTTGTCCTGGGTGCTCTGGGGTGGGGCCGCGCTGCTGGCGGTGTTCACCATCGGGCTGGCGGGCGGGTTGCTGCTGCTGCCCTGGGCGATGATCCTGCCCATCCTGTACGGCACGCTGTCGATTTCCTCCCCCCTCTCGGCGACGCCGGGCCAGGCGGTGATGGGGCTGGCGGTGCGGTCCGATGCGGATGGTGCGGCGCCCACGATGGGCCAGGCCTTCACCTCCACCACGCTTTACGCGCTGTCCTGGGCCGCTGGCGGCCTGCCCTTGCTGGCGCCGCTGTTCTCCGGCCGCAGCCGCACGCTGCACGACCTGTTCTCCGGCACGCTGGTGGTCCGCAGCGCGGTGCTGGCGCGGCCCGAAAGATCACGCGACTTCGCTGCCGAGGATGGTTGATTTGCGGCTGTCGAAAGCCGAGACTATGTCCCAATCAGATGTTGCACCGCCCCGCACGCCGCCCCCAGTTCTTCTATACGACAGCGCCTCTGCCCTGCCCGTATTTGGCCGGGCGGACTGAGCGGAAGATCGTCACCGAGTTGTCGGGGGCGGAGGCGGAGCCACTGCATGACCGGCTGTCCCGCGCCGGCTTCCGCCGGAGCCATAATATCGCCTATTCCCCGGTCTGCCCGGGCTGCCGCGCCTGCATTCCCATTCGCATCGTCGCCAGCGCCTTCCAGCCGGATCGCACCCAGCGCCGCATCTTCCGCCAGAACGCCGACCTCACGACGTCGGAACTGCCGGCGCGCGCAACGGCGGAGCAGTTCGCCCTGTTCCAGCGCTACCAGGGTGCCCGCCACGGTGATGGCGACATGGCGGCGATGGGCTTCTACGACTACCGCGCCATGGTTGAGGACACGCCGATCACCACCGGCGTGGTGGAATTCCGCGATGCCAGCGGCCGGCTGGTCGGCGCCTGCCTGACGGATTGGCTCTCGGACGGGCTATCCGCCGTCTATTCCTTCTTCGAGGCGGATAGCGGCAAGCGCAGCCTGGGCACCTACACCATCCTGTGGCTGGTCGCCCGCGCCCGTGCGCTGGGCCTTCCCTATGTCTATCTGGGCTATTGGGTGCCACAGAGCGCCAAGATGTCCTACAAATCCCGCTTCCGCCCGAGCGAGACCCTGGCCGGCGGCGTCTGGCGGGTGCTGGCGGAGCACCAGGACCATGCCGAGCCGCTGGACCCGGACCACCAGGAAAAGCTGACCGTCACCGGATAGGCGGCCCGGTCACCCGTTGCCGGATGGTTGCTCCAGATAGGCATGGCGCCTGACCGGCCCCTGGAAGGTCCAGGCCATCTGTTCCGCCGGCGCCAGGGTCTTCCGCAGCGGCGTCTTCTTGCCGGCCAGCGCCGCCACCAGGTCAGCGCGCGCGTTGCGGTCGTTGCGATACCATTGGTGCTGAAGCGCATCATATTCCGTGCCGCCCGTGGGCAGGACTTCCGCCTTGGTGTTCCAGGCAAGGCCGGGCCAGTAATCCACCACCTTTACCGCCTCCGGCAGCGCGGTCAGATCATCCGGTCCGAAATGGCCAAGCCGGCGGCTGTCCTGGTTGGCGATGCGGCTGGCCCAGCTCAGCGTGGTGTCGCGGCTGATGGCCACCGTCACGCGCTCCGCCAGGGCGGCCAGCATCCGCAGCGACATGCCGGGCGCGAAGGCGCTGCAATCCACATCCGCCGCGGCCATCACCGCATCCCCGAACAGGCCGCGCATCTCCCGGGTCATCAGGCCATTGGCCAGCGACAGCAGCCCATAGGCCAACGCATGATTGCCCATGGAATGCGCCAGCAGGGCGAGGCGCGGCGGTTCCTCGCCGCAGCGCGCGCGGGCATTGCGGATCTGCGCCAGCAGCCGCGCCAGGGCGGGGCCGGAGGCTGCGGCATCCAGCTGGTCTCGCCGGTACTGTTCCTTTGCCCCGCCAATGAAGCCGCCGGCATCCGCCGCGATGACCTTGCCGTCCGAGGGCCAGGAGAAAACCAGTGGCGCCAGGGACAGGCCCGCCGCGCCGTAGAATTCCTGCAACTGCGCGGCGCGCGTGACGGCGCTTTCGAAGCTGTTGGAGAAGCCATGGATGAACAGCAGCGGCACCGCCTGTTGTGCCGCCGCCAGGGCAAGCCAGGAATCGAGCAGCCGGGCGCAATCGCCGCCATCCACATCCTGGAAATCATCGAGCCCGGTGATCTCCGGCGGCCGTAGCGCGTCGCGCTCCGCCTCCGTCGCATCCGGCTTGCCGAGCAATTCCACCTCGACACGGCCGAGCCATAGCCGGCCCGGCGCGGCCTGATCCGCATCCATGCAGAAGGCCGCATCCATGCGGGCGCGGTTGGTGGCGAAATGGATGATGGTCGAGCCGGCCTTGGCGGCCTTCTTCGGCTTCTTTGCCATGCTGTCCTCCCGGAGGGGGTCAGGACAGCATGGCGGCCTCGGTCATGTCGAGCGTGGAATCACACCCCGAACTTGCGCGATTTGGGGAAGCGGTCCGGCGGCATCTTGCCCGCGCCGGCGCGCTGCCCGGCCCAGGTTCGGAGGTCGGTCTCCACCTTCACCCCGCCGCCATAGCGCCAGGCGAGGCCTTCTTTGGCGGAAAACACCTTGGCATCATTCAGCGTCGCGCCGTCCTTCAGCTGCATCAGCTGCACCCCGCGGCCGCGCGTCATTTCCGGCACCTGGGAGAGTGGGAACACCAGCAGGCGGTTGTTGCTGCCGATCGTCGCCACGCTGTCGCCTTCCGCCGTTCCTGATTGCAACGGCACGCACAGCAGCGCCTCCACCGCCGCATCCACCACCAGCACCTGCTTGCCGGTGCGCTTTTCCGCCAGCAGCTCCTCGCCCTTCACCACGAAGCCCTTGCCATCCGTCGCGGCGATCAGGAAGCGGCGGCCGTCCTTGTGGACGAACAGCGTCACCACATCATCGCCATTGGACAGGTCGAGCAGCAGCCGCACCGGCTGGCCATCGCCGCGGCCGCGCGGGATGGCATCCGCCTTGACGGTATAGGCCTTGCCATTGGTCGCCAGCACCACGATGCGGTCCGTCGTCTCGGCGTGCAGGGCGTATTTCAGGCTGTCGCCTTCCTTGAAGCGCAGCTCCGCATCGGCGCCGAGATGGCCCTTCTGCGCCCGGATCCAACCCTTCTCGGAGAGGATGACCGTGATCGGCTCGCGCTCGATGAAGGCGGTCTCGTCCACCACCGCGCCGGCCTCGATGGTGCCGGGGATGGTGCGGCGCTTGCCGAGCGCCGTCTCCTGGCCGAACTTCTCGCGCGCCGCGCGCACCTCATCGGCAATGGCGGCCCAGCGCTTGGCATCGCTGGAGAGCAGGCCGCGCAGCTTCGCCTGTTCGCGGCTCAGCTTCGTGTGCTCGCGCCGGATCTCCATCTCCTCCAGCTTGCGCAGTGCGCGCAGGCGCATGTCGAGGATGGCGTTGGCCTGGGTCTCGGTCAGGCTGAAGGTGGCCATCAGGGCTTCCTTCGGCTTGTCCTCCTCCCGTACGATGCGGATCACCTCATCCAGGTTCAGGTAGACAATCAGGTAGCCGTCGAGGATCTCGAGCCGCCGCGCGATCGCCGCCAGCCGATGCTCCGACCGCCGCACCAGCACCACATGGCGGTGGTCGAGCCAGCAGCGCAGCACCTCCCGCAGCCCCATCACGCGGGGCGTGCGCTCCGCATCCAGCACGTTCATGTTGAGCGGGAATCGGGTTTCGAGCTGGGTGTGGCGGAACAGCGTCTCCATCAACATCTTCGCATCGATCGCCCGCGTCTTCGGCTCCAGCACCAGCCGCACCACGTCCGTCGATTCGTCCCGCACATCGCCGAGCAGCGGGAGCTTCTTCTCCTCCATCAGCGCGGCGATCTGCTCGATCAGGCGGGATTTCTGCACCTGGTAGGGGATTTCGGTGACCACCACCTGCCAGGTGCCGTTCTTCAGCGGCTCCACATTCCATTGCGCCCGCAGGCGGAAGCCGCCGCGGCCGGTGGCATAGGCCTCCCGCATCGATTCCGGGCTTTCCACCAGAAGCCCGCCGGTCGGGAAATCCGGGCCCTTCACATGCGCCAGCAATGCGTCGATGCCCGCTTCGGGGTTCTCGATCAGCACCAGCGCGGCGTCGCACAATTCACCCGCGTTATGTGGCGGGATGGAGGTCGCCATGCCCACCGCGATGCCGGCCGCGCCATTCGCCAGCAGGTTCGGGAAGGCGGCCGGCAGGACCAGCGGTTCCTTTTCCTCGCCATCGTAGGTGGCGCGGAAATCGACCGCATTCTCCTCGATGCCCTCCAGCAGCGCCTGGGCCACCTCCGTCAAACGGGCTTCCGTGTAGCGCATGGCCGCGGCGTTATCGCCGTCGATATTGCCGAAATTGCCCTGGCCCTCGACCAGCGGGTAGCGCGCGGCGAAGTCCTGCGCCTGGCGGACCAGAGCTTCGTAGATGCTGCTATCGCCGTGCGGATGGTATTTGCCCATCACGTCGCCGACGATGCGGGCGCATTTCTTGAAGCCGGCGGCGGGGTCCAGCTTGAGCTGGTGCATGGCGTAGAGCAGCCGCCGGTGCACCGGCTTCAGCCCATCGCGCACATCCGGCAAGGACCGGCTGACGATGGTGGACAGCGCATAGGCCAGATACCGCTCGGACAAAGCCGCGGCCAGCCCGGTCTCCCGCATGTCGCCGCCATTGTCGGGGAAGGCCGGCGGCGGGGTCTTGATGTCATCCGGCATGGTTTGAGATTCGTGCTTTGTTCAGGGTGGGGTTTAAACCGGCTCCGGCGGGGATACCAGCGCCGTGACGCGATCCGTCAGCAGGTCCCGCGCCGCCGGCAGGCCGCGGTTGTGCACGCCGTACACGTCGCGCGCCAGGAAATGTCCGGTCAGCCGCAGCCCCGCCGCCCAGTCCAGCGGCCCGGACGGGCCCTGGCCGAGCAGGAAGGCCGGCAGCGGCAGCAGCCGGTCGCGCCATTCTCCGGCCGCGGTGGCGGAGACGGCGCGGGCGGAACGCGGCGAGACGAAGGCCAGATCCTCCCGGCTGCCGGTCACCGCGCAGGCTGAGAAATCCAGCCCATAGCCGAGATCGGCCAGCAGATCCGCCTCCCACCGCACCAGATCGGGCAGCGCCAGTTCGGTGCCGCGTGCCAGGGTGGCGATGAAGGCGACCAGGCCATGGAAGATGCGCGGATGCGCCTCCCGCTCCGGCAGCGCCGATTCCGCGACGGCGCAGGCGGACCGCAGAGCGGCAAGGGCCAGCGGGTCCTCCATCGCCAGCGCGGCGGCGGGATGCACCAGCTCCGCGCTCAGCGCGCCAAGTTGCTCCGGCAGTCGCGCCACCCAGCGCGCCTCCACCAGGTTGCCGGGCTGCCACAAGGCCGATTGGCCGCGGGAGGCACCGCCCTTGGCCAGCCCCGCATGGCGGCCGTGGTCTTCCGTCAGCAGCGTGGCGATGACGCCACCCTCGCCATGCGGGCGGATATCCAGCACCACCGCAGGGGCTTCCCATTCCATGACCCTTGGCCTTTCACATCGGCGCACCGACCGCAACAGGGTGGATATGCGCCGGCCTTGCCGAGAGGCGACCCCGCACGCGACCCGGGATTGGCGAAATCTTATGGCTTCGCGGCAATCCTTGCGGCCCGCCCCGGCCGGTCGGGCGCCGTGAAGGAGCCGGCACGATGCCGCAGATGCCGTCCCTGCCCGGCCCGTTCCATCGCTCCGGCCTCGTGCTGGTCGCCGCCAATCTGGTGCCGATGGGCGGCGTGCTGCTCGGCCTGTGGTCGGTCTTCGACATCCTGCTGCTGTATTGGGCCGAGGGCCTGGTGATCGGCGTTTTCCAGCTGCTGCGCTTCGCCGCCTTCGCCTGGGTGTGGCGGATTCCGAGCCTGCTGCTGCTCGCGGCCTTCTTCGCCATCCATTACGGCCTCTTCGCCCTGGGGCATGGGGTGTTCATCCTGTGGTTGCTCGGGCCGCCGGGGATGGGTTTCGCGCAGGCCATCGCGCTGCTGCTGTCGCCGTCCGGGCTGCTGCTCGCGCTGCTTGGCCTGGTGGCGAGCCACGGCTTTGGCTTCGTTGCGGATTTCCTGCTGGATGGCGAGGTCCGGCGCACCGATCCGGCCGCCTTGATGATCCAGCCCTATGCGCGGGTTTTCCTGCTGCATGCGGTGGTGCTGCTGGGCGCGGCGACAGCGGTGGAAATTGGCCAGCCGGCGGGGATGCTGGGCCTGCTGGTGGCGCTGAAGATCGCCCTCGACCTGCGGTCGCATCGGGCCGTGCGCCAGCCGGAACCGGCCGAGGCGACGCCCGCGCCATGACGCGCCCCACCCGGCTTGAGCGGAAACGGCTGCCGCGCGAGCATGGCGCCAGGCCGCGGGGAAAACCGGACAGGATGTTGCCGAAACTGACCCCGCGCCTCGGCGCCTCCAGCCTCGTGCTGATCGGCGCCAATCTGGTGCCGCTCGCCGGCGCGCTGCTCGGGGCCTGGTCGGTCTATGAGATTGTGCTGCTGTTCTGGGCGGAGAATGTCGTCATCGGCCTGATCCAGCTGCTGCGGATCGGCACGGTCGCGGTGCTGCGCGCCTTGCCCGCGCTGCTCGCCATCGCGGGCTTCTTCGCCATCCACTACGGGCTGTTCACCTTCGTGCACGGCCTGTTCGTGGTGCATCTGCTGGCGCCGGCGGGCGAGGCGGAGGATGGGCTGGCAGGCGCCGTGTCCCTGCTCACTTCGACGGATGGGCTGCTCTGGGCCCTGCTCGGCCTGGTGGCGAGCCACCTGTTCTCCTACGTCGTCAACTTCCTCGGTGGGCAGGAATGGCGAAATCCGGACACGCCACAGTTGATGACCCAACCCTACAGGCGGGTGATCGTGCTGCACCTGACCATCGTGCTTGGTGCCTTCCTGGTCATCGCGCTGGGTGAGGCCGCACCGGTGCTGGCGCTGCTGGTGGTGCTGAAGGTGGCGGCGGATCTGCGCGCGTATTGGCGCGAGCATCGCGCCGCGGCCGCGGCCGCACCCGCGACCTGAACGCCGGGTTTCAGCCCGCGTCGTCGAGGCCCAGCGCGCGGATGCGGCCGCGTTCCTCGTCCCAGCCGGCGCGTTCCTTGACGTTGACGAACAGGTGGATGCGGCGTTCCAGCAGCGCCTCCAGCTCCCGCCGCGCGGTCTGGCCGATATTCTTGATCTTGCTGCCGCCGTCGCCGATCAGGATGGCCTTCTGGGTGGAGCGGGTTACGTAGATGGTCACGTCGATCCGGGCGCTGCCATCCTTGCGCTCCGTCCAGCTTTCCGTCTCCACCGTCGCATGGTGGGGCACTTCCTCATGCGTCTGGCGCAGCACCTGCTCGCGCACGATCTCGGCCGCCAGCATGCGCTGCGGCAGGTCCGAGAGGTCGTCCTCCGGGAACAGCCAGGGGCCTTCCGGCAGGCTGTTCGCCAGAACCTGAACCACCTTGTCGAGTCCCTTGCCCTTCAGGGCGGAGACCATGAAGGTCTCGGCAAAGGGCAGGATCTCGTTCAGGTCGCGCGACAGCGGCAGCAGCCGGGTCGGGTCCACCAGATCGGCCTTGTTGAGCAGCAGCATCGCCCGCCTGCCGCCCTTCTTCAGCTTCTCGGTGATCTGGCGCACCTCATCGGTCAGCCCGGCGCGGGCATCGACGATCAGCACGGCCAGGTCCGCATCCTGCGCGCCACCCCAGGCGGCGGCGACCATGGCGCGGTCCAGGCGCCGGCGCGGGGCGAAGATGCCGGGCGTATCGACCAGGATGATCTGTGCCAGGCCCTGCATGACCACGGCGCGGATGCGAAAGCGCGTGGTCTGCGGCTTCGGCGAGACGATCGAGACTTTCGTTCCTGTCAGCGCATTCACGAGCGTGGACTTGCCCGCATTCGGCGCACCCACAATGGCCACCAGCCCGCAACGGCGCGGGCCTTCGACTTCGATGGGGGTTTCCGTCTCGCTCATACCGCGCCCAATACCTGCAAAAGTTGTTCAGCCGCCGCCTGTTCCGCGGCCCGCTTGTTGTCGCCCACCGCTTCCGCCTCCCGCCCCGCCGCAACCGCGCGCACCCGGAAGACGGGCGCATGGGGCGGGCCGCTGGTGGCGACCATGACATATTCCGGCAGGCCCAGCGCGCGCCCCAGCGTCCATTCCTGCAGCCGGCTTTTCGGCGAGGAAGGCGGGCGGGAGGAAACCTCCAGCAGCGATTCCCATTCCCGCCGGATCAGCGCCCGGGCCGCATCCAGGCCGCCATCGACATACAGCGCGCCGAGCAGCGCCTCCAGCGCATCCGCCACCACGGATTGCCGCGCCATCACCCCCGCCCGCTGTTCGCCCGGCGGCACCCGCAGCGCCGCGCCGAGGCCCATGCCTTCCGCCACACGGCCCAGCGTCTCCGCCGAGACCAGGGAACCCAGGCGCTTGCCCAGCGCCCCTTCCCGCTCGGCCGGGAAACGCTCGGCCAGCCATTCCGCCATGATCAGCGCCAGCACCCGGTCGCCGAGGAACTCCAGGCGTTCATTGCTGTCGAGTTGCTGGCGGTTCGGATCGGCGGAGGAGCGGTGGGTCAGCGCCTCCACCAGCAGTTCCGGGCGAGTGAACTGGTGTGGCAGGGTGGCCGCGAAGCTGGCCAGCGCCGCGTCATGCGCGCTGCGGGTGGTCTCGGCCACCTCCGCCCGCTTCGCCTGCACCTTCACCCGGCGGCGCTGGCTGCGCTCCAGGCGCAGCGTTTCATCCATCCGGTCGCGCAGCGACCCGGCCGGGCGGTCCTCGGAAGGGTTCACCGCACCGCGCTGAGCAGGCGGCTCCAGCGGATTGCCGTTGGCCAGCCCCATACCTCCCACCAGCGGGCGGACCCATCGACGGAGAAGAAGATGAACTCCGCCCTGCCCACCAGATTTTCCACCGGGATGAAGCCCACCGCATTCTGCGCCCGGCTGTCCAGGCTATTGTCGCGGTTGTCACCCATGGCGAAGACATGGCCGGCCGGAACCAGGTATTCCGAGGTATTGTCGAAGGGCTGGTCGTCCGACATTTCCAGGATGTTGTGGGCCTGCGAGGCGACCCCCGGCTGCGCCGGCAAAATCTCGCGGTACTCCCGCACCACCAGGCGCGGTCCATCGCCTTCCACCGTGTAGGGGCCGATCAGCTCGCGCCGCACCGCCTGGCCGTTCAGGTACAGCACGCCGGAGCGGACCTGGATGCGGTCCCCGGGGAGGCCGATGATGCGCTTGATGTAGTCCGTGGAATTGTCCCGCGGCAGCTTGAACACCGCCACGTCGCCGCGCTGAGGCAGGCTGCCGAAGATGCGTCCCTCGAACAGGTTCGGGCTGAACGGCATGGAATGCCGCGAATAGCCGTAGGAATATTTCGAGACGAACAGATAATCCCCCACCAGCAGCGTGGGGATCATGCTGCCGGACGGGATGTTGAAGGGCTCGAACGCGACGGTGCGGATGCCGATGGCAATCAGCCCGGCGTAAACCACCGTCTTGATGGATTCGAGCCAGCCGCCCGACTTATGTTTGGCCATGGTGGGAATTTGCGCGGGCATCCTCAACGGACGCCCCAAATGCCGGACGCGTCTCTACGGGGCGGGATAGAGCGCGAGGCGATGGGGCCTGTCAAGGAACGTGCCATTACGCAGGCATCAGGCGCGGCAATGGGACGGCAGTGATGATGACCATGGCCTGCGCATAGGGGAACTCATCCGTCATGGTCAGCGCCACATGGCTGACATGGCCCGCGGGCGTGATCGCCGCCAGCCGCGCTGCCGCACCGCCCGTCATCCGCAGCGTCGGCTGGCCCGAGGACAGGTTGACCACGCCGAGATCGCGCCAGAACACCCCCGACCGGAAGCCGGTGCCGAGCGCCTTGGAGGCCGCTTCCTTCGCCGCATAGCGCTTGGCGTAGGTGGCGGCGCGAATCGTCTCGGTGCGCCGTTCCGCCTTGGCACGCTCCGCCGGGGTGTAGATGCGCGACAGGAACCGGTCGCCATACTTGGCCATCACCCGCTCGATCCGGCGGATGTCGATGATGTCGCTGCCCAGGCCGATAATCATGAAGTCGCGCTAACCCTTTGACCGCTCGACCTGCGCCACGCCCTGCAGCGCCCGCAAGGCGGCGATGATGTTGGAGAGGTGGCGCAGGTCCTGCACCTCCACATCCACCGCGATCTCCTGGAAATCCGGGCCGCGGTGGACGATGCGGAGATTCTCGATGGCGCCGTCCTGGCGCGCGATCGCATCCGTCACGGCGGAAAGCGCCCCGCGGTCATTGGCGGTGACCACCTCGATCCGACCGGTATGCGCCACGCCGACGCCGCCGCCATAGTCCCAGTCGATGTCGATGAAGCGCTCCGGGCTGTCGGCGAAGCCGGACAAATTGTGGCAGTCCGTCTTATGGACGGTGACACCCTTGCCCGTCGTGACAATTCCCAGAATGCGGTCGCCTGGCAGCGGGTGGCAGCAGCCGGCGAAATGCACCTCCATGCCCGCCACCAGCCCGGTGATGCCCATGGTGACGTCGCGCTTGAAGCCGCCCTTGGCGAGCGGCACGGCGCGGGGGCGGGATCGCGCCAGGGGTAGCGAATCGGCCGCACGCGGCGGGCCGCGCAATTCCGGGTAGACGGCGTGCAGCACATCCTTGGCCGAGGCGCCGCCGGCGGCGACCACCAGGCACAGCTCCTCGAAGCTCGACTGCTTCAGCGCCTTCAGCGCCGGGTCCATCTGCTTCTCGGAGAATTCCACACCCTCCGCCCGGAACACCTTGGCGATCGCCGCGCGGCCTTCCTGCTGCTGCTGCTGGCGCTGCTCGGCATGGACGAAGCGGCGGATGCGGGCGCGGGCCTTTCCGGTGACGACGAAGCGCGCCCATTGCGGGTTGGGCGTGCCGCCGCGGGCGGTGATGATCTCCACCTGGTCGCCGTTTTCCAGCGGGGTGCGCAGCGGCTTGATCTGGCCGTTGATCTTGGCGCCGACGCATTGGTCGCCGACCTGGCTGTGCACCTGATAGGCGAAATCGACGCAGGTGGACCCGCGCGGCAGCGCAATCAGCTCGCCCTTAGGCGTGAAGCAGAACACCTCGTCCCGGTGCAGTTCGAGCCGTGTGGCGTCGAGGAATTCCTGCGGCTCGCTGGCCTGCTCCAGGATCTCCAGCAGCGCCTTCACCCAGGGGAATTTCTGCTGGTCGCGCGCCGCTTCCCCGCCCTGCTTGTAGATCCAGTGCGCGGCGACGCCGTATTCGGCGACCTCATGCATCTCCCGCGTGCGGATCTGCACCTCGATCTTGGCATTGCGCCGTTCCGGCACCGTCAGTCCGGTGTGGATGGATTGGTAGCCATTGGTCTTGGGCGTCGAGATGTAGTCCTTGAACCGCCCGGGAACCACGCGATAGGCCGAGTGCAGCACGCCCAGCGCCTGGTAGCAGGCGGCCTGGTCCGGCACGATGACGCGGAAGGCCATGATGTCCGAAAGCTGCTCGAACTCGATGCTCTTGCCGTGCATCTTCAGCCAGATGGAATAGGGCGACTTTTCCCGCCCCGTCAGTTCCAGCAGGTTGATGCCGGCTTCCTCCAGCACCCGCTTCAGATCCTCACGGATCTCGACGATCAGGTCGGCGCCCTGGCCATACAAAAAGCCGCGGCGGGCGACGATGGACTGGCTGGCATCCGGCTCCAGCTCCCGGAACGCCAGCGTCTCCAGCTCCGTCTTCAGCGCGTCCATGCCGATGCGCTCCGCCAGCGGGGCGAAGATTTCCATGGTCTCCCGCGCCGTCTTGCGGCGGCGGGCTTCCTGCGGGACGAAATGCAGCGTCTGCATGTTGTGCAGCCGGTCCGCCAGCTTCACCAGCAGCACGCGGATGTCTTCCGACATCGCGAGGACCAGCTTGCGGAAATTCTCGGCCTGCTTGGTGCGCTCGGATTGAAGTTCCAGCCGCGTCAGCTTGGTGACGCCATCCACCAGCCGGGCGACTTCCTTGCCGAAGCGCTTTTCCAGCTCCGCAAGTCCGACCTTGGTATCCTCGGCCACGTCATGCAGCAGCGCGGTGGCGATGGAGGCCGGATCGAGCCGGTACTGCACCAGGGTGCGGGCCACGGCGACGGGGTGGATGATGTAGGGGTCGCCATTGTCGCGCTTCTGCCCCTCATGCGCCGCGCAGGCGGTGACCCAGGCGCGTTCGATGAGGGAGGTGTCCGCCCGCGGCGCATAGGCCGCGACGAGGCGGGCGAGTTCCTGGCCGATGGTCTCACCCGCGGGCGCGGACCCTGCGGGCACCGGCGCCGGTGCCGCGGGCGGCGGGTCCAGCGAGATACCCGCCTGGGGACCGCCGGGCGTGTTCATTCGCGGCCCCGTGGGGCCGTTGGCGGGTGCGCGGCGCTGCCGCCGCGCATTCGCCCTGGCGTCAGCGCTTTCCGCCGAGCTCGGCGGCGATCGCCGCCTCGATGTCATCCGGCGAGAGGTCTTCCAGGCCGGCACCCTCGCCGATGGCTTCCTCGTTCACATCCATGACGCCGAAGATATTCTCGTCGGTGGCGATGAGGTCGAGCACCTCCTCCTCCGCCGGCTCCGGCTCCGGCGCGCGCTGCAGCGACTTGACCAGATCGGCCTGCAGCAGGTCGAGGTCGACGGTGCCCTCGGCGATCTCGCGAAGCGCGACGACCGGGTTCTTGTCATTGTCCCGCTCGACCGTCAGTTCCTCGCCCCGGCTGACATTGCGGGCGCGCTGCGCCGCGTGCAGGACCAGTTCGAAGCGGTTGGGGACGCGGAGGATGCAGTCCTCGACAGTAACGCGCGCCATGGCGGCTCCAATCCCGATGCGGGGGGAATAGTCCGGGGAACCCGAAGCGCGGCAGATGCGCGCGGGACTCCCCTCCCCACCCTATGGTGAATGTTCCATGTAGCCAGCCGGGGCCGCTTACGCAAGAACCCGGATACCATCCGGCCCGAGCGAGGCCAGCAAGGCCGCCACTTTCTCACCTATACGCGGATGCACCCAGCCCGGCGCCACATCGGCCAGCGGGGCCAGGACGAAGGCGCGGAGATGCGTGCGCGGGTGCGGCAGAATCGGGTCGGGCGTGTCGCGCAACGCGCCATCCAGGTCGATCAGGTCCAGGTCCAGCGTGCGCGGCGCATTGGGATAGGGCCGCACCCGGCCGAACCGCTGCTCAATCTGCTGCAAGCCCGCCAGCAGCGCGGCCGGGTCGGGTGGCGCGGCGCCAGGGCGTGAAACCAGGCGGGCCACGCCATTGACGTAGTCCGGCGCGTCGGGGGTGGGCGGGACCGGCGCGGTCGCGTACCAGCGGGACAGCGCCCGCAGCCGCAGGCCGGGCAGCGCATCCAGCGCGGCCGCGGCGGCGCGGCAAGTATGCAGCGCATCCCGCCCATCCGGACCGGGCAGGTTGGCGCCAAGGGCGATCAGGATCATCTTCGGCGCTCTACAAGCCGCAGCCGCGAAAGACCACGCCTCTTGCCCCTGCCCGAGACACCCGGCCACGACTGCCCGCTCTGCCCGCGCCTGGTGGCCTATCGGCTGGAGAACCGCGCCAAATGGCCGGACTGGCACAATGGCCCGGTGCCCTGCTGGGGTCCGGGCGATGCCAGGCTTCTGGTGCTCGGCCTGGCGCCGGGGGTTCGCGGTGCCAACCGCACCGGCCGGCCCTTCACCGGCGACCATGCCGGCAAGCTGCTCTATGCGACCCTGCTGAAATTCGGGCTGGCCACCGGCCAATACCGGGAGGACCCGCAGGACGGCCTGCAATTGCAGGGTGTCCGGATCGCCAACGCCGTCCGCTGCGTGCCGCCGGTGAACCTGCCGACACCGGCGGAGATCACCACCTGCAACCGCTTCGTCCTGGCCGAGCGCCTGGCGATGCCGGAACTGCGCGTGGTGCTGGCGCTGGGTCTGGTGGCGCATAACGCACTGCTGAAGAGCCACCGTATTCCGGCCGCCCGCTACAAATTCGCCCATGGCAAGCAACACACGCTGCCGGATGGGCTGATCCTGGCCGACAGCTATCATGTCAGCCGCTACAACACGAACACCGGCCGCCTGACGACCGAGATGTTCGAATCGGCGGTGCGCGCGATCCTGCCCCTATTGGACTAACGCGCCGGGCTGGTCAGGAGCGCGGCGAACCGCGCCCCTGGACCGGATCAGCGCAGCCCGATGAAGCTCAGGATGGCAATAACGATAACCACGGCGCCAACGATGTAGACGATGCTGTTCATGGGATATCCCTCGGTTCACGACAACGGAACAACGAGGCAGCAGCGGTAGAGTTGCAGACTTCGTTTCACCCCAAAGCGGTTGGGGCCAGGGCAGCCTCCACCGCCTGCACCACCATCGGGTTCGCCGGCGCGACCGAGGTGGGGAAGGCGCGCACCGTCAGGCCATCCCGCGCCACCACGTATTTGTGGAAGTTCCAGCGCGGCGGCCCGCCGGCCCGCGCCGCCAGCCAGGCGAACAGCGGATGCGCCCGTGGCCCGCGCAGAGTGGTCAGCCCGGCCATCGGGAAGGTGATGCCATAGACCGTCTCGCAGAATTCCCGGATCTTCGCGGCATCGGTGTTCTCCTGCCGGAAGTCGTTGGAGGGCACGCCGATGACGCTGAAGCCGCGCCCGGCGAAGCGGTCATGCAGCGCCTGGAGCCCCTCATATTGCGGGGTGTAGCCGCAGAAGCTGGCGGTATTCACCACCATCAGCGCCTGGCCACGGAAATCCGCCAGCGCCAGCGGGCCGCCTTCCAGCGCCTCGAGCCGGAAGTCGAAGACGCTGGGTGCGGGTGCCGCCGCCATCAGCAGGGGGGCGGCCAGGATCGCGCGTCGCGAGTGCTCAGCCATAGCGTTGCTCCATCCAGGGGTCGCCCCGGTTGTGATAGCCGCGCACCTCCCAGAAGCCGGGCCGGTCCTCGCGCAGCAATTCGATGCGGGTCAGCCATTTCGGGCTTTTCCAGAAATACAGATGCGGCACCACCAGCCGCAGCGGCCCGCCATGCTGGCGCTCCAGCGGCGCCCCCGCCCAGGCATGGGCAAGCAGGTTCTCCGGCCGGGCGAAATCCTCGATGGCCAGGTTGGTGGTGTAGCCATCATAGCTGGTGAGCGCGACGAAACGCGCCTCGTCCTTCGGCCGTGCCAGCGCCAGCAGATCGGGCACCGGCACGCCGTCCCAGGCATTGTCGTAGCGCGACCATTGGGTGACGCAGTGGATGTCGTTGGTCCGGCTGGCCTGCGGCAGCGCATGGAATTCCGCCAGCGTCAGCCGCAGCGGCGCGGCCACCAGCCCCTCCACCCGCAGACGATACTTCTCCGCGCTCACATCCGGCTGCACGCCGAGGTCGAGCACCGGAAAATCCGGCACCAGGCGCTGGCCGGGTGGCAGGCGGGCGGTCTCGGGGGTGGCGGTGGTGCCGGTCAGCAGCCGGCCATCGCGCGCCCAGCCCTGCTTCGCCTCCACAAGCTTCTCGCGCAGCTTGCCGGTCCGCGGGATGTCCCCCGTGATGTCCTCGTCGTCAGGCATGGTGATCTCCCGCGGCGATAGGTGCCGTTGCAGAGGCGTGTTGCAAGGGGGTGTGCCGGATCACGATGGATTTGCAAAATGATCCGACCCGGACTGTGCGGTTGCGGAGGCCGCCCGCATCGGCCATCCGGTTGCAGATGACCCGCATCGCTGTCCTGCTTCTCGCCTGCACCACCGCCCTGCCCGGCTGCGGCGCCCTGCTGTCCGAGGGTACCGGCGCCGCCGCCGGCATCGGCAGCGCCAGCCTGGCGGAGGCGGTGGGCGCCAGCGCGGCGGCCACCACCGGCATCGGTATCGGCGTGCAGGCCGGCGCGCGGGCCGGGCTGCAATACGCCCAGCGACGCACCCAGCGCACCGCGCAGCTGCAACTGGCCGCCACGGCCGGGCCGCTTGAAGTGGGCCAGGTGGCCCCCTGGTCCGTGGACCACACGATTCCCCTGCAGCCGGATGAGGCCGGGGAGGTTGCAGTGACGCGCCGGATCAGCGCCGGCACGCTGGATTGCAAGGAGATCGTGTTCTCCGTCGTCGCGCCGGAAAGCCGCCGCTTCTACACCGCGACCATCTGCCGGGACGAGGCCACCTGGCGCTGGGCCTCCGCCGAGCCCGCCACGGAACGCTGGGGCAGCCTGCAGTGAGGGTGCTCGCGGTGGCGGGTCTCGCCGTGATGCTGGCGGGCTGCGGCCAGGTGGCGGATCTGTCGGGCGCGGTGGCCGGGGGCGGCGCGGCGTTCGCCAGCAGCAACCCGGCGGTGGGCTACGCCATCGGCATCAGCGTCCGCGCCGGCGTCACGGCGGGCATGCAGGTGGTGATGCGCGGCCGGCAGCGGGCGGAACAGGATGCGCTGGCCGACGCGATCGGCGGCCTCGACCCCGGCGAAGCCGGGTCCTGGCAGGTGCGCCACACCATCCCGATCGGCAATCGCAGCGGCCAGGTGCGGCTGGTGCGCGTCATCGACAACCCGCTGGCGGAGTGCCGGGAGGCCGCCTTCGCCATCGAGGGCGAGGGCCAGTGGTTCATCACCACCGCCTGCCGCCAGACGACGGGCTGGAAATGGGCCGCGGCAGAGCCGTCGACGGAACGCTGGGGCAGTCTGCAGTAGCTGCTACCGGGTCGCGTAGCCCTCCGCGCGCAGGAACGCCTCCACCACCGGGCCCCATACCGCGCTGCCGCCGGCACCGAAGAACAGGCTGTGCCCGTCACGGCCGAATCGCGGCATCGGCTGAAGGCGCGCCTTGCCGCCGGCATCCGTGAAGGCATGGTGCATGGCGGCGGCGAGGTGCGGGCCGAAGAAACTGTCATTGGCGGTGTAGACCCAAAGCGTCGGCAGCCGCGCCGTGCGGCCGAATTCGCCCGCCGCCGCGACCAGGCGCGGCGCAGCGCAGACCGCGTTGGCCTGGCCGCCCGCCCAGCCACCGCGTCCGCCGGCCATGTTGACCACCGCCGCCACACCCTCCGGCCGGTTTGCCGCCAGGGCCAGCGCACCCCAGCCGCCGGCCGATTGGCCGACCACCAGAACGCCCTGCGGCCGGATGCCTGGCAGGCGGCGCCCATGCGCCACGGCCGCCGCGATATCCTGCGCCGTCTGCCGCCCGGCCGCCGCGTAGTCCGGGCTGGCACAGGGGCCAAAACCCTCCGCCCAAGTGCCGGTATCAGCCCCGTAGCCGCGCCGCAGCGGCAGCAGCACGGCGAAGCCGCGGTCGAGGAACCAACGCACCGCCTCCGCCGAGCAGGGCTGCGGCCGCATCCCGCCGCGGGCGGCGGCCTGGCCGGGCGAGCCGTGGTTGATGATGGCGAGCGGCACCGGCCCGCCATTTACCGGCCCGCCATTTACCGGTCCGCCAACCTCCGGCCGGCACAGCCGCGCCTCGATGCTGCGGCCGGTGCCGGGCACGGCGATGGTGTGCAGGGTAGGGTCGGGCGTTGTGGCGCAGGCGGCAAGAAGCAGAGCCAGCAGGATTCCGCGCATGGCGGGGCCTTAGCCCCGGTCGCGCATCAGCCTGGCCTTGTCGCGCGACCAGTCCCGTTCCGCGATGGCGGCGCGCTTGTCGTGCTTCTTTTTGCCCTCACCGACACCGAGCAGGATCTTCGCCACACCGCGCTCATTGAACTGGATGGCGAGCGGCACCAGCGAAATGCCGTCGCGGGCGATGCTCGCCGAAAGCTCCTTCACCTGCTTGCGGTGCAGCAGCAGCTTGCGCGGGCGGCGCGGCTCGAAGGTGGCGACATGGCTGCCGGCCTGCCATTCCGGGATGTAGCAGTTGAACAGCCACATCTCGCCGTCCCGCTCGCCGGCCCAGGCCTCGGTCAGCGTCGCACGGCCGGCGCGCAGCGACTTCACCTCCGGCCCCACCAGCATCACGCCGGCCTCGATCTCCTCGCCGATCTTGTAGTCGTAGCGCGCCTTGCGGTTCTGGGCGGCGATGCCGTGGCTGATCAGCGCGCTTTTCTTCTTGGGCTCTGCCATCAGTTGAGCAATCCGGCCCCCGTCATGGCAGCGCGAACACGTGCCTGCGTCGCCTCCGCCACGGGGGCCATCGGCAGGCGGCAATGATCGGTGCCGTGGCCGAGCAGGGAGGCGGCGAGCTTCACCGGACCGGGCGAGGTCTCGCAGAACATCGCATCATGCACCGGGGTCAGCCGCGCCTGGATCGCCATGGCGTCCTTGATGCGGCCCTCGGCCCAGGCGTCGTGCATCTGCCGGCAGAGGCGCGGCGCGATATTGGCCGTCACGCTGATGCAGCCATGGCCACCGGCCGCGAGAAACGCCAGGGCGGTGTGATCCTCGCCCGACAACTGGCAGAAATCCTCGCCGATGGCGGCGGTGGTGTGCAGCGGGCGGGTCAGATTCGCGGTCGCGTCCTTCACGCCGACGATGTTCGGGTGCTTCGCCAGCCGCGCCATGGTCTCAACCGACATGTCCACCACGCTGCGCGGCGGGATGTTGTAGATGATCAGCGGCAGTTCCACGGCATCGGCGATCGCCATGAAGTGGCGGTACAGCCCTTCCTGGGTCGGCTTGTTGTAGTAGGGCGTCACCACCAGCGCGGCATCCGCACCCGCCGCCTTGGCGTGGCGCGTGAGGTCCACCGCCTCCGCCGTGCTGTTGGAACCGGTGCCGGCGATCACCGGCACGCGGCCGGCGGCGGCGGCGACGCAGAGATCGACCACCTCATGATGCTCGGCATGGCTGAGTGTCGGGCTTTCGCCCGTCGTGCCGACCGGAATGAGGCCCTGCGTGCCTTCCGCGATCTGCCAGGCGACGAAATCCGAGAAGGCCTTGGCGTCCAGGGACCCGTCGGCGTGCATGGGCGTGATCAACGCCACGAGCGATCCCCTGAACATGTTTTTCCTGCCGTGCAAAGCTTATGAAGGGGAAAGAGAGTAATGGCCGGGCCGCCCTGCGACAAGGGCGCGAGACCGGCGGCATTTTGCGCTAGAGTGGCCACCATGCGACGCACCCCCTTGATCCTCCTGCTTCTCGCCCTCGCCCCCGCCCTCGCAGCGCCGGTTGCGGCGCAGCCCTGGGCGGACGATTCGACCCGGGCCGCCGGCCGCCAGGCGCTGGAGGCGCTGCGGCAGAACCGCTTCCTGGAAGCCGACAGCCTTTCGCTCGCCGCCGATCCGGTGGTGCGCAAGCTTGTGGTCTGGGGCCGCGTGCAGAACCGCAATGGTGGCGCCAGCGCAGCGGAGATCGTGCGCTGGCTGGATTCCAGCCCGGACTGGCCGCTGCCCAACACCATGGCGATCCGCGCGGAGGAGGCGCTGGTTGGCGATGCGGACGATGCGCTGGCGCTGCGCCAGTTCGGCCGCAGCCCGGCCGGAACCCTGCCCGGCGTGCTGCGCCATGCCGATGCGCTGATCCGCGCCGGCCGCGCGGCGGAGGCACAGGCGGTGCTGCGCGCGGGCTGGCGCGATGCCGATGGCGATGGTTTCGCGGAGCAGGATTTCCTGGCCCGCCACGCCGCGCTGCTGACCACGGACGACCATTGGCGCCGTGCCGACCGGCTGTTCTGGGCGAACCAGGCCGGCGCCGTGGCGCGCGTGCTGCCGATGCTGGACACCGCCCGGCGCGCCACGCTGGAGGGACGCCTCGCCGCCCGCGCCGGCAGTTTCGCCGGCAGGGCGCAGGATATCGGCGTGGCGCATGAGCTGGCCCGCAATGCGCGCCGCGCCGACCGCGATTCCGAGGCCGCGGCCTTCTGGCACGCCGCCGAGTCCCTCCAGCGGGACCTCCCGAGCGAGGCGCAGCGTGCCATCTGGGTTGAACGCCAGGTGCTGTCGCGCAAGATCCTGCGGCTGGGCGACCCGGCCACCGCCTATCGCCTGGCGGCCAGTCACGGCCAGACCGATGACAGCCTGCAGCGGCAGGAGGGAGAGTTCCTCGCCGGCTTCATCGCGCTGCGGATGCTGAACCAGCCCTCCCAGGCGCTGGGCCATTTCGCCCGTGTCGGTGAGGGCAGCAGCAGCGTCATCACCCGCGCGCGCAGCGCCTATTGGCAGGGCGCGGCGCTGGCGGCTCTGGGCCGCACCGCACAGGCGCAGGCACAATGGCGGGAAGCCGCCGCCCTGCCCGTCACCTTCTATGGCCAGCTGGCCAGCCTGGCGCTGGGCGAAAGCCCGGCGCAGCTTTCGGCGCGCATCGGCGGCATCCCCTCCCCGGCGCCGGGCCAGGACCAGGCGGCGGGCTTCCTGGGGCGGGAGCTGGTGCGGGCCGTGGTGGCGCTGTCCGATCTCGGCCAGTCCGACCGGGCGCGGATCTTCCTGCTGCGGATGGAGGAGCTGGCGGCCGATCCCGGCGACCATTGGCTGATTGCCCGCCTCGGCGTGGCGATCGGCCGGCCGGACCATGCGGTGTGGATTGCCCGGCGCGCCGGGGCGGATGGGGTGATGCTGCTGGAGGATGGCTGGCCCACCCCCTTCCCCACGCCAGCCGATGGCGCGGAGCCGGCGCTGGTCAACGCCATCACACGGCAGGAAAGCAATTTCGACCTCTCGGCCGTGTCCTCCGCCAATGCGCGCGGGCCGATGCAGCTGCTGCCCGCCACCGCGGCCGGTGTCGCCCGGCGGCTCGGCGTGCCGCATACCACCGCGATGCTGACCACCGATGCGGCGCATAACCTCCGGCTCGGCAGCGCCTTCATCGACCAGATGCTGAACCGCTTCGGCGGCGCCATGCCGCTGGCCGCGGCCGCCTATAATGCCGGGCCGGGCCGGGTGGACCAGTGGCTGGTCACCTATGGCGACCCGCGCGCGCCCGATGGGCCGCATGTGCTGGACTGGATCGAGCAGATTCCCTTCAGCGAGACCCGCAACTACGTGCAGCGCGTGATCGAGAACGTCGTCGTCTATCGCGCCCGCAACCCCGCCACCGGCGACCTGCCGCATCCCCTCGCCGCGCTGATGGCGGGCCGCCGATGAGTCGCGTCTTTGTTACCGCGCGAGACGGCCTGAAGCTGGCCGCGCTGGACCATGCGGGGCCGGAGGGGCGCACGCCGATTCTCTGCCTGCCCGGCCTGACCCGCACGGCGGAGGATTTCGACGCGCTCGCGGATCGCCATGCCGGCAAGCGGCGCGTGCTGGCGCTGGACCATGCCGGGCATGGCGAAAGCGGCCGGGCGGAGAGCGTGGCGCGCTACGGCATCGAGCACAGCCTGCGCGATGTGCTGGACGCCATGGCGGCGCTGCATTGCCACCGCGCCGTGGTGGTCGGCACCAGCTTCGGCGGCATCCTGGCGATGATCCTCGGCGTGCTGCGCCCGACCGCCCTGGCCGGGGTGGTGCTGAACGATGTCGGCCCGGTGCTGGAGCCGGTGGGGCTGGACCATGTGCAGAATTTCGTCGGCCGCGACCCGGCGCTGCCCTCGCTGGAGGCGGCCGTCGCGCATCTGAAGGCCACGCTGCCGCCGCTGGTGATGGATGAGGCCGGCTGGCAGCGTTTCACCGCCGGCACCTTCCGGGCCGGGCCCGATGGCGCGTGGCACCCGCGGTGGGACATCCGCATCGCCCAGGTGATGCAGGGCGGCGGCGCCATGCCCGACCTCTGGCCCGCCTTCGGCGCGCTGGCACATGCGCCGCTGATGCTGGTGCGCGGCGCCCTTTCGGGCCTGCTGTCGGAGGATACCGCGATCCGCATGGCGGATGCGCGGCGGGACATGCGCTTCGTCGAGATCCCCGGCACCGGCCATTGCCCGACGCTGGAGGAGCCGGAGGCGGTGGCGGCACTCGACGCCTTCCTCGACCGCATCCCATGACCCCGGCTTTGCTGGTGGCGACGCTGGGCGGGGTTGGCCGGTTGCGGCCGGGGCCCGGCACCTGGGGCTCGGCCATCGTGCTGCCGGCGCTGTGGCTTGGCCCCTGGGCGTGCCTCGGCCTTGCGGCGCTGTGCCTGGTGGCGGGCTGGTGGGCGGCGGGCCAGGTGCTGCACGACGGTGTGGAGGACCCCGGCTGGTTCGTGGCGGATGAGGGTGCGGGCATGCTGCTGGCCCTCGCCGCGCTGCCCGAAGCCTCCCTGCCCGGCGCGCTGGCCGCCTTCCTGCTGTTCCGGCTGCTGGATATCGCCAAGCCCTGGCCGATTTCCTGGTTCGACCGCCAGCCCGGCGCCTTCGGCGTGATGCTGGATGATGTGATGGCCGGCGCCATCGCCGCTGCCGCCCTTCTGGCGTTCCTGCATTTCTTTCCGGGAGGGCTTTCGTGATGCTGCCGGCCACCACACTCGACGACGCGCAACGCCTGCTGGCCGCCCTGCAGGCGCGCGACCTTACCCTCGCCACCGCCGAATCCTGCACCGGCGGGCTGATCGCCGCGGCGCTCACCGCGATCCCCGGCTATTCCGCCACCATGCTGGCCGGCTACGTCACCTATTCGAACGAGGCCAAGACCCGCATGCTCGGCGTGCCGGCGCCCATGATCGAAGCCATCGGCGCGGTGAGCGAGCCGGTGGCGCGGCAGATGGCGGAAGGGGCAGCGCGGGATTCCGGCGCCGGCGTCGCCATCTCCTGCACCGGCATTGCCGGGCCCAGCGGCGGCAGCGCGGCCAAGCCGGTGGGGCTGGTGCATTTGGCCTGCGCGCTGCGCGGCGCCCCGACGCTCGCCGAACACCACATCTTCCCCGGCGACCGCACCGCGATCCGCGCCGCCACCGTGACCGCCGCCTTCGCCCTGATCCGCCGCGCCTTGGAGACCAGCAGATGAGCCTGACCGACCAGCTTCTGACCGCGATCGATGCCGACCGGGAGGCCGCGGTGGCGCGGCTGGTGGAGTGGCTCCGCATTCCCTCCATCAGCGCGCAGCCGGACCATGCGGCGGATTGCGTGCGGGCGGCCGAATGGGTGCGCGACCAGCTTTTGGCACTTGGCTTCACGGCGTCGCTGCGACAGACGCCGAAGCATCCCGTGGTCGTCGCGCATCACCCGGGACCGGAAGGCGGCGCCAAGCGCCATCTGCTTTATTACGGCCACTACGACGTGCAGCCGCCGGACCCGCTGGATCTGTGGACCAGCCCGCCCTTCGAGCCAGTGCTGGTGGACGGCCCGAACGGCCAGCGCGTGGTCGCGCGCGGCGCGGTGGACGACAAGGGCCAGGTGCTGATGTGGATCGAGGCACTGCGCGCCTGGCAGAAGGTGGCCGGCGGCCCGCCCTGCGCCATCACCGCGGTGATCGAGGGGGAGGAGGAAATCGGCTCCCCCAACCTTGCCCCCTTCATGGCGGCCCATGCGGCGGAGCTGAAGGCCGATGTCGCCATCATCAGTGACACCGGCATGTGGGACATCGAGACGCCGGCGCTGTCCACCCGCCTGCGCGGCATGTGCTTCGTGCAGCTCGACATCAAGGCCGCCAACCGGGACCTGCACTCGGGGATGTATGGCGGCAGCGCGCTGAACCCGAACAACCTGATCACGAAAATCCTGGGCGACCTGCACGATGCGAATGGCCGCGTGCAGTTGCCCGGCTTCTATGACGGCGTGCCGGAGCTTTCGCCCGAGCTGCGCGCGCAGTGGCAGGCGCTGGGCTTTTCGGAACATGATTTCCTCGGCGCCATCGGGCTTTCGGTGCCGGTGGGGGAGAAGGATCGCGGCGCGCTGGAGCGGCTTTGGGCGCGGCCGACGGCGGATATCAACGGCATCTGGGGCGGCTATACCGGGCCGGGCAGCAAGACCGTCATCCCCAGCGAGGCGCATGCCAAGATCACGTTTCGCCTGGTGCCGGGCCAGCACCATGAGAAGGTTTTCGCGGCCTTCCAGGACTTCGTGAAGGCGCGCCTGCCCGCCGATGCCACCGCGACCTTCCAGGGCGGCGGTGCCAGCCCCGGGATCGAGGTGCCGGCGGATAGCGACTTCGTGCAGGCCGCCCAGGCGGCGCTCGCCGATGAATATGGCAGGCCCGCCGCCATGATCGGCTGCGGCGGCTCCATCCCCGTCGTGTCCTCCCTGAAGGATGTGCTGGGGCTGGACACGGTGCTGATGGGCTTCGGGCTGGAGGATGACCAGGTGCACAGCCCGAACGAGAAGTTCGACCTGCGCTGCTTCCACCAGGGCGCCCGCAGCCATGCGCGGCTGCTGGCGAAGCTGGGCTGAAGCAGCGCTTCAGGCGCGGGCGAGCGCCGTGCGGATTGCCGCCAGCGCGTCCTCGATCATCGGCGCGGTGACATCCAGATGCGTGCAGGCGCGCAGCCGCCCGCCGAGCAGGGACAGCGCCACGCCTTCCATGCGCAGGCGCTTCACCAGATCGCCCGCCGCCACGCCGGTGCCGGGGATGGTGAAGAACACCAGGTTGGTGTCGGGGTCCTGCACCTCGACACCCTCCATCTGCGCCAGGCCGCGGGCCAGCGCCTTGGCATTGGCGTGGTCCTCCGCCAGCCGGTCCACATTGTGGTCCAGCGCATAGAGGCAGCCGGCCGCGCAGACGCCCGCCTGCCGCATGGCGCCACCCAGCCGCTGCTTCCAGCGCCAGGCCTCGTCGATGAAGTCGCGCGAGCCGCAAAGCACGGCGCCGAGCGGCGCGCCGAGGCCCTTGGTGAAGTCCAGCCACACGCTGTCATAGCCCGCCACCATGTCGGCCGGCGCCACGCCCGCGGCGACACAGGCATTCATCAGCCGCGCGCCATCCATATGGGTGGAAAGCCCGGCGCCATGGGCGATCTCCGCGATCTCGGCCAGCACCGCACGGTCCCAGACGGCGCCGCCGCCGGTATTGGCGGTCTGCTCCACCTCCACCAGCCTTTGCGTCGGCGTGTGGCGGGACTTGCCGCGCAGCGCGCCGCGCAGCGCATCCGGCGTGTACATGCCGCGCGGACCCTTCAGCGGGTAGATCTGCACGCTGCCGAGCGCCGCATGGGCGCCGCCCTCGCTGGTCAGGATATGCGCCGTCTCATGCGCGATGATCTCCTCCCCCGGGCGGCAATGCACCAGGGTTGAGGCGACGTTGCACATGGTGCCGGAGGGCATGAACACCGCCGCCTCCTTGCCCATCAGCGCCGCCATGCGGTCGCACAGCGCATGCACGGTGGGGTCGTCGCCATGCTGCTCGTCGCCGACCTCGGCGCGCATCATCGCCTCCAGCATCGCCGCGCTGGGCTTGGTCTGGGTGTCCGAATACAGGTTGATGCGGACGGGCGGCGCGCCCTCGGGCGGGCGTTCGGGGGCATGGACCATCAGGCTAGGCTCCGGCTTTGTGCCGGCGCACTCCGCTATGCCAGGCGGGCTGCGTCAAGCCGGGCGGCCCGCGGCAGCGCGAAACAAGGCGCAACGGCGGCGCCATCCCGCGGCAACCCCGCCATGCTTCCCTGCGGCACCGGAACGGGGGGACACGGAAATGAGCGGCCTGCGGGTGAGCATCGGGGACATCCTGGCGGATCAGCGGGAGGTTGCCGCGGCACGGCTCGGCGCCTCGGCCGAGGATATGCGCATCGCCCGCGCCAGCGGCTTCGACCCGCAGGATGTCATGACCATCCGCCAGATCACCGCGGCCCGCGCCGTATTGCTGATCTTTCGCTGCCCCAACCTCGCCGCCCGTTCGCTGCACGGGCTGCTGCCCGCCAAGACCGCGGTGACCACGGCGAAAAGCGGCAGTTCCGGCGCCGTCACCGGCGCGCGCGGCCTCCTAATGGTCTCCGACTACGACATCATGAGTTGCTGGCGGCAGGATGGCGCCGGCCTCCGCAACATCCCCATCACCGCCGCCGCGCCGGGCGCGAAATTCGGCGCCTGGCTGCCGGAGGCGCGCGACCTGGTGCGGGAGCTGAATCGCGGGCTGGTAACGAAGATCCAGCACGGTGCGCAGGACGATTGGCTGGATGCGGACCGCAACCGCGGCGTGAAGGCCGAGGACCTGTACCTCGCCTTCCGCCTGGGCGTGCCGGTGCTGCAGGAAGGCCCGGCGGCGTTGGAGAGGTTCTACAAGCAGGACAGGCTGTTCTGGCCCTACCTGCCGAACGGCCGGCATTGCGGGCGCACAGCGTAGCTCAGGCGGAAGGCGCCGGTGTCGCGGCGGGCGGCGGCGGCGCGCGGCGGTAGAGGTTGGCGGCACGGCGCTCGAAGGACCGCACCATCAGCCGCACTGCCTCATTGAACACGGTGCCGATGACGGCCTGGAGCAGGCGCGACTTGAATTCGAAATCGACGAAGAAATCGACTTCCGTTCCGTTCGCGACCGGCCGGAAACGCCAGTGATTGTTCAGGTAGCGGAAGGGCCCGGTCAGGTAGCGCACATGCACATGGTGCGGGCGCTCCAGCGTCACATTGCTCCGGAAGGTTTCGCGGAACATCTTGAAGCCGATGGTGAGGTCGGCCACCAGCTCATTCTCGGTGCGGGAGACGACCCGCGCGCCGACGCACCAGGGCAGGAATTCCGGATAGCGGCGCACATCCGCCACCATGTCGAACAACTGCTCATCCGTGTAGGGCAACACGCGCTTTTCGGCATGGGTGGGCATCAGGCGGCCTTCAGCTTCGCGATCCGCGCATCCCGCAGCGCCGCGAAGTCACGATCGGCATGGTAGGAAGACCGGGTCAGCGGCGTGGCGGATACCAGCAGGAAGCCCTTGCCGCGCGCCGCCTGGGCGTAGTCCTCGAACTCATCCGGCGTCACGAAGCGATCCACCGCGGCGTGCTTCACGGAAGGCTGCAGGTATTGGCCGATGGTGAGGAAATCGACCTCCGCGCTGCGCAGGTCGTCCATCACCTGCAGCACTTCGATCCGTTTCTCGCCGAGGCCCACCATGATGCCGGATTTGGTGAAGATCGTCGGGTCGCGCTGCTTCACGCGGTCCAGCAGCCGCAGCGAATGGTAGTAGCGCGCGCCAGGACGGATGGAGGGATACAGCGCCGGCACGGTTTCCAGATTGTGGTTGAACACATCCGGCCGCGCATCGATCACCACCTCCAGCGCCCCCTCCTTGCGAAGGAAGTCGGGCGTCAGGATCTCGATGGTGGTCTCGGGTGCGGCGGCGCGCAGCGCGCGGATGGTCTGGGCGAAATGCTCCGCCCCGCCATCGGCCAGGTCGTCCCGGTCCACAGAGGTGATCACCACATGGCGCAGGCCGAGCTTGGCCACCGCATCCGCCACCCGCCGCGGTTCATCCGTATCCAGCGCCTTGGGCATGCCGGTGATGACGTTGCAGAAGGAACACGCACGGGTGCAGGTGTCGCCCATGATCATCATGGTGGCGTGGCGCTGCGACCAGCACTCGCCGATATTCGGGCAGGCCGCCTCCTCGCACACCGTCACCAGCCCATTGGCGCGCATCAGCGCCTGGGTCTCGCGATAGACCGGGCTGGTGGGCGCCTTGACCCGGATCCAGTCGGGTTTGCGCTGGATCGGGTTATCCGGACGCCGCGCCTTCTCCGGATGCCTTTCGGCGCCGGTTTTCGCCACCGCCGCCGGCGTCTCGGCGGTGGGGCGGGCGTGGTTGATTTCGAGGCGGGTGCTCATGGCGCTAGATGTGGATCACCCGGCCATAGGCATCAAGCACCGACTCATGCATCGCCTCGGAAACCGTGGGGTGCGGGAACACGGTGTGCATCAGTTCGGCTTCGGTGGATTCCAGGGTGCGGGCGATGCCGTAGCCCTGGATCATCTCCGTCACCTCCGGCCCGACCATATGGGCGCCGAGCAATTCGCCGGTCTTGGCGTCGAACACCGTCTTCACCAGGCCCTCCGGCTCACCCATCGCGATGGCCTTGCCATTGCCGATGAAGGGAAAGCGGCCAACGCGGACCTCATGGCCCAGTTCCTTGGCGCGCTTTTCCGTCAGGCCGACGCTGGCGACCTGCGGGCGGCAATAGGTGCAGCCGGGGATGTTCAGCACATCCATGGCGTGCGGGTGCTTGCCGGCGATCGCCTCGATGCAGATCACCGCCTCATGGGAGGCTTTGTGCGCCAGCCAGGGGGCACCGGTGAGGTCGCCGATGGCATAGACGCCAGGCTCCCCGGTATTGCCGAAGGCGTCGGTGACGATGTGGGTGCGCTCCACCTTCACCTTGGTGCCTTCGAGGCCGAGGTCTTCCACATTGCCGACGATGCCGACGGCGGAAATCATCCGGTCCGCGGTGATCTCCTGCACCTTGCCACCGGCCTCGACGATGGCCGTGATGCTGTCCGCGCCCTTGCGCACGCCCTGCACGCGGGCGCCGGTGATGATCTGCATCTTCTGCTTGGTGAAGGCCTTATGGACGAAGGCGGAGATCTCCTCGTCCTCCACGGGAAGGATGCGGTCCATCACCTCGATGAGCGTCACCTCGGCGCCCATGTTCAGGTAGAAGCTGGCGAATTCGGAACCGATGGCCCCGCTGCCCATGACGATGATCTTCTTGGGCAGCGCGGTGGGGGTCATCGCCTCCCGGTAGGACCAGATCAGCTTGCCATCCGGCTCCATCCCCGGCAGCACGCGGGCGCGCGCGCCGGTGGCCAGCAGGATGTGCTTGGCCGCCAGTTCCGCGACAGGCTTCCCGTCCTTGGTGACGGCGAGCTTGCCGGGGCCCGCGAGCTTGCCGTGGCCGTCAAACACCGTGACCTTGTTCTTCTTCATCAGGTGCTTCACGCCACCCGAAAGCTGCCCGGCCACAGCGCGGGAGCGCTTCACCACCTTGGCGAAATCGAAGCGGATATTGTCCGCGGCGAAGCCGAAGGCGTCCAGCGAATGCAGCAGGTGGTTGATCTCAGAGGCGCGCAGCAGCGCCTTGGTCGGGATGCAGCCCCAGTTGAGGCAGATGCCGCCCAGATTCTCACGCTCGACCAGCGCGACCTTCATGCCGAGCTGGCTGGCGCGGATGGCGCCGACATAACCACCAGGGCCGCCGCCGACGACGACGAGATCGAAACTCTCGGCCATTTCAGGATTCTCCTGCCAGGGGGTGCAGCGCATCGCCCGCCAGGGCACGTAACGCTGGTCCCGAGAGGCGCCGTGAGCGCCATTCATCGCGGCTTTCCGAGCCGATGCGGTCATAGAACCGGATGGAGGGCGCGTTCCAGTCGAGCACCTGCCATTCCATCCGCGTGCAGTTCTCCGCCACCGCGCGCTGCGCCAGGCGCCGGAAGAAGGCCATGCCGACACCCAGGCCGCGATGCTCCGGCTCGACATAGATGTCTTCGAGATAGATGCCCGGCCGGCCGGTGAAGGTGGAGAAATTGTAGAACCAGATGGCCTGCCCGATCGTCCGGCCCTCGCGCTCCGCCAAGGTGCAGAACACGCGCGGCGTCGGGCCGAACAGTGCGTCGCGGAAATCCGCCTCGGTGCCGACCGCCTCGTGCAGCAGCTTCTCATATTCGGCAAGGTCGCGGACCAGCCGGAGAATCTCCGGCAGGTCCGCCTCGGTTGCGTCGCGGAGGGTGAAGCCCGCCATCACAGCATCAGGCTCAGCGGCTCCTCGACGATTTTCTTGAACGTCGCGATCCACTCCGCCGCCAGCGCACCATCCACCACGCGGTGATCGACGCTGAGCGTGCAGGTCATCACCGTCGCGATCGCCAGCGCGCCATCCTTCACCACCGGCCGCTGTTCCCCGGCGGAAACCGCCAGGATGCCGGCCTGCGGCGGGTTGATGATGGCGGCGAAGTCGCGCACGCCATACATGCCCATGTTGGAGATGGAGAAGCCGCCGCCCTGGAATTCCTCCGGCTTCAGCTTGCCGGATTTGGCCCGCGCGGCCAGGTCCTTCATCTGGTTGCTGATGGAGGCCAGCCCGGTCTGGTCCGCCTTGCGGATGATGGGCGTGATCAGCCCATCGGGGATGCTGACGGCGATCGAGATATCGACGTCGTGGTACTGAAGAATCGCATCCTCGGTCCAGGTCGCATTGACCTGCGGCATCCGCCGCAGCGCCACGGCCGCGGCCTTGATGACCAGGTCGTTGACCGAGAGTTTGAAGGCGCCCGGCCCATCCTTGGGCGAGGTCGCATTCAACTGCGAGCGCAGCTTCAGCAGCGCGTCGATCTCGATATCCATCGAGACGTAGAAATGCGGCACCTGCTGCTTGGATTCCGTCAGGCGGCGCGCAATCACCTTGCGGATGCTGCTGTTCGGAATGGCGGTATGCGGTGCCGTGATCGCGGGTGCCGGGGCCTTGGGCGCCGGGGCGGCGACAGGCGCCGCGGCGGCGGCGGCGGCCGGTGCCGGCGCGGGCTTGGCGGCCTGCGGCTTGGCCAGCGCGGCCTCCACATCCGTCTTCACGATGCGCCCATTCGGCCCGGAGCCGCTGATGCCAGCCAGGTCCAGCCCGGCCTGTGCCGCCATGCGGCGGGCCAGCGGCGAGGCGATGGTGCGGTCGCCCGACTCGGCGGTCTTCGGCGCTTCCGCCTTGGGGGCGGCGGCCGGTTCGGTCTTCGGCGTTTCCGGCGCAGGCGCCGGCTTCGGCGCCTCGGCCTTGGGGGCCTCCGCCTTCGGCGCAGGCGCCGCATCGGCTGACTCGCCCGGCTCCACCAGCACGGCGATCGGGTCGTTGACCTTCACGCCGGCGGTGCCGCCCTGCACCAGGATCTTGCCCAGCACACCCTCATCCACGGCTTCCACTTCCATGGTCGCCTTGTCGGTCTCGATCTCGGCGATGATGTCGCCGGCCTTGACCGTGTCGCCCTCGTTCTTCAGCCAGCGCGCCAGCGTGCCCTCGGTCATGGTGGGGGACAGCGCCGGCATCAGGATGTTCGTGGCCATGAGCTGTCCCCCTTACTTGTAGGTCACGCGCTTGGCGGCCTCGACCACCTGTTCCAGCCGCGGCAGGGCCAGCTTTTCCAGATTCGCGGCATAGGGCATCGGGATATCGAGGCCATGCACGCGCACCGGCGGCGCATCCAGGTCGTCGAAGCAGTTCTCCAGGATCTGCATCGCGACTTCGGCGCCGATACCGGCATAGGGCCAGCCTTCCTCGAGCGTGACCAGCCGGTTGGTCTTCTTCACCGACTTCACCACCGTCTCGATATCCAGCGGCCGCAGTGTGCGCAGGTTGATGACCTCCGCGCTGATGCCCTGGGCGGCCAGTTCATCCGCCGCCTGCATCGCCATGCCGACCATGATGGAGAAGGCCACCAGGGTCACATCCGTGCCCTCGCGCTCCACCTTCGCCTTGCCGATCGGCAGGATGAAATCCTCATCCACCGGGCAGTCGAAGGTCTGGCCGTAGAGGATTTCGTTCTCGAGGAAGATGACCGGGTTCGGATCGCGGATCGCGGCCCGCAGCAGGCCCTTGGCATCGGCCGCCGACCACGGTGCCAGCACCTTAAGACCCGGCAGATGCGCGTACCAGCTGGCGTAGCACTGGCTGTGCTGCGCGGCCACGCGGCTCGCCGCGCCATTCGGGCCGCGGAAGACGATGGGGCAGCCGAGCTGGCCGCCCGACATGTACAGCGTCTTCGCCGCCGAATTCACGATGTGGTCGATCGCCTGCATCGAGAAGTTGAAGGTCATGAACTCGACGATGGGCTTCAGGCCGGTCATCGCCGCGCCCACCGCCATGCCGGTGAAGCCGTGCTCGGTGATCGGCATGTCGATCACGCGCTTCGGGCCGAACTCATCCAGCAGGCCCTGGCTGATCTTGTAGGCGCCCTGGTACTGGCCGACTTCCTCGCCGAGCAGGAACACGTCCTTGTCGGCGCGCATCTCGGCCGCCATCGCGTCGCGCAGCGCTTCGCGCACCGTCGTCGGCTTGGTGGCACCCCAATCCTTCTCCGGTGCCGCGGCCGCCTGGGCCGGCACCGGGGTCGCGGCGGGCTTCGCCGTTTCCATCTTCTCGACCTTGGCGGCCTCGTCCTTCGGGGCCTCGGCCTTCGGGGTCTCGGCCTTCGGAGCCTCCGCCTTTGGCGCGGCGACGCTGCCGTCATCCAGTTCCGCGATCGGGGTGTTCACCGCGACGCCATCGGTGCCTTCCGGCACCAGGATCTTGGTCAGCGTGCCCTCATCCACCGCTTCCACTTCCATGGTCGCCTTGTCGGTCTCGATCTCGGCGATCACGTCGCCGGCCTTCACCGCATCGCCTTCCGCCTTGAGCCAGCGGGCCAGCTTGCCCTCCGTCATGGTGGGGCTGAGGGCGGGCATCAAAATCTGCGTCATCTCAACGGGACTCCACGAGGACGTCCGTCCACAATTCGCTCTCATCCGGCTCCGGCGAGGTCTGCGCGAATTCGGCGCTGTCCTGCACGATGGCCTTCACCTCGTCATCGATGACCTTCAACGCGGCCTCGCTGGTCTCGAAGACCTCCAGCAGCATCGTCCGCGCGGTCTCGATGCAGTCATTCTGCTCCCGCATCTTCTGCACCTC